>CCJP01000001.1 GCA_000751355.1 Polaromonas sp. CG9_12
GCCGCTGTCAAGGCGCTGGAGGCCGCAATTGCGCTCGAAGAGTCCGGTGAGGACGATCCCGGTATCGTGCCGGAAGGCGTGGGTTTGCACCAGCGCGCCAAGCCTTTCATCGACATGCTGCAATGGAACCATAAAGTCGGCGAAGACGTGGTCTGGGGCGTGTAGGTCTTTACCAGACCGCCCAGACGCAAAAAAGCCCCGTCAACGGGGCTTTTTTGCGTCTGGCGACCAGGGCGGTGTCAATCGACCTTGGCCCCGAGGTCTTCACCACCTGCGCCCATTTCTTGTGTTCGGCATTGATGAAGGCCGCGAACTGCTCGGGCGTGTTGCCGCCGGGAATGGCGCCCTGCGCGAGCAGTTTTTCTTGATGGCCGGCGTGCCGAGCGATTTGGCCGCCTCCTGCTGGATGCGGTTGACAATCTCGGGTGGCGTCCCGGCAGGCGCCAGCAGGCCGAACCAGGAACTGGCCTCGAAGCCCTTGAACGCCGGGCCGCCGGCCTCTTCAACGGTCGGCACATCAGGCAGCGCGGCCGAGCGCTGCGCGCTGGTCACGGCCAGCGCCTTGAGCTTGCCCGACTTGATCAGCTGCATGGACGACGGCAGGTTGTCGAACATCACGTCCATGTCGCCGCCGGCCAGCGACATCAGGGCCGGGCCCGAGCCGCCGTAAGGAAAATGGATCATGTAGGTGCCGCTCATGGTCTTGAACAACTCGCCGGCCATGTGGATCGAGGTGCCGTTGCCGCTGGAAGCCATGTTGAACTTTCCCGGATTGGCCTTGGCCACGCGGATGAAGTCGGCCACGTTGCTGATGCCGGCCGCTTTGGCTTTTTCGGCATTGACCACCATCACGTTGGGCACGCCGGCCACCAGCGTGATCGGCGCAAAGTCCTTTTGCGGGTCAAACGCCATCCGGCTGTACAGCGCCTTGTTGATGCCGTGCGTGCCGACGGTTCCCATCAGCAGCGTGTAGCCGTCGGGCGCCGACTTGGCGACCGCGTCGGCGCCGATGTTGCCGCCCGCGCCGGCGCGGTTTTCCACCACGAAGGGCTGGCCGAAGGCCTTCTGCAACTCGGGCGCCATGGCCCGGGCCAGGATGTCGGTGGTGCCGCCGGGGCAAACGGCACGATGATCTTGACCGGGCGGTTCGGCCATGCCGTCTGGCTCCAAACCGGGTGCACTATGAAAAAAGTAGCTATAAGTGCAGACCAGTTGAGCGCAGAGCGGCGATTTGGCTTGAAAGAAAGCATTAGCAGAGACTCCGTTTGTGTTTTGGCTTTCACCATAGCGGTGCGCGGTTGCATTTTCAACAGGGTTAATCCCGAGACAAGGCGCGCATCAAGCGGGCATGAAAAAAGCCGTCCGGCTAGCACCGGACGGCTGTGCAGAAAAAGCGGGGCGTATCAGTCGGCAAATTTGCCGGCGGCTTCAATCACGGGTCTTAGCTTGGCAATCTCGGCTGTCACAAAGGCCTTGTGCGCGGCTGGCTCGACACGTTTGTCTGTCACCAGGACAGCACCCAGGCCTTCCTGCTTCTTGATGAAGTCAGGGTCTTTGAGTGCCAGCTTCAAGGCGGTATTGATCTGGGCCAGTATGGCAGGCGGCGTGCCCTTGGGCGCGTACAGACCGTGCCAGATGGTCAGGTCAAAGCCTTTCAGGCCCATTTCCTGCAGGGTTGGCAAATCCTTGAGCAGCTTGTTGCTCAGGGGCTTGGTCGTTGTGACCGCATAGGCCTTGACGCGTCCGGCTTCAATCTGGCCGGTGGTGTTGGTGGTCTGGTCGCACATCATGTCGACCTGGCCACCAACCAGCGCATTCATGGCCGCGCGGTGCCGCCAAACGGAATCGTCGTCATGGCCTCTTTGGCATTGATGGCCGACTGCCACATCAGGCCGCACAGGTGCGAGGCGGAACCCAGCCCGGCATGGGCAATATTGAGCTTGCCGCCATTGGTGCGAATGTAGTTTTCCAAGTCACGGTAGGTGTTGGCCTCCAGCTGGGGCTTGCCGATCAGCGTCATGGGCACTTCATTGATCATGCCGAGGTATTCGAAGTCTTCCAGCGGCTTGTACTGCAGCTTGCGGTAAAGGCTGGGCGCGGCGGCCATGCCGATGTGGTGCAGCAGCAGGGTGTGACCGTCGGGCGCGGCTTTGGCGGCCTTGTTGGCGCCGATGGTGCCGCCGGCGCCGTTGACGTTTTCAACCACGAAGTTGGCGCCGCCGCCCATGGACTTGCGCATCGCTTCGGCCAGGTCGCGCGCCACGCGGTCGGTCGGGCCGCCTGCGGCAAAAGGCACCACGAAGGTGATGGGCTTGGAGCCGGGAAACGTTTGGCGCTGGCCGAGAAAGCCGAGAAGAGGGTGGCAGCAGCAGCGGCAAGAACTAACAGTTGTTTCATTGATGTTTCCTTTTTTTACACAAGCGGAACTATTTTAAAAGGGCTTTGGGCGGGACGCATCGCGGGAACTACTTAGGGACATTCCCTTTGTGGGCTATTTGTAGCTGCGCGCGTCTTCGATGACCTTGCCGTCGTTGGCAGGCTGCCGGGGCCAGCAGCTCTACCTTGCCGCGCAGCTTGGTGACATCGCGGATCGCGTCGCCGATGCGCTGGTCCAGCCCGGCCGGCGTAGAGCGGGTCTCGACCCGCAGGCTCATGCTGTCGTTCGCCATCTCGCCGCTGACCACCAGCCGTGCCTTGATGACTTCGGGAAAGCGCCGGGCAATCTCGGCGACCTGCGCCGGATGCACGAACATGCCGCGCACCTTGGTGGTCTGGTCGGCCCGGCCCATCCAGCCTTTGATGCGGGGTTGTTGTGCGACCGCTCGGGCAGTGTCCCGGCAACACGGCCGACAGGTCGCCGGTGCCAAAGCGGATCAGCGGGTAGACGGGGTTCAGCGTGGTCACGACCAATTCGCCGACTTCGCCTTCACGCACCGGGTCGCCGGTACCGGGGCGCACAATTTCGACGATCACGCCTTCGTCAATCACCAGGCCTTCGCTCGGTTTCATAGGCAATCCCCAGGTCAGCGGTGGCATAGCACTGGTAGGCGGCAATGCCACGCGCTGCCAGCCAGTCGCGCAAGCTGGGCGGAAACGCTTCGGCGACACCAGCGCCTTGGTCACGCTGGGCAGCGTAATCTTCATCTCTGCGGCTTTTTCAACAATGATTTTCAGGAAGCTCGGCGTGCCGATGTAGCCTGCCGGCTTGAGTTCTGCCATGGCCTGGACCTGCTGCTCGGTTTGTCCGGTGCCGCCAGGGAACACGGTGCAGCCCAGCGCGTGCGCACCGTTTTCCATCATCGAGCCGGCTGGTACGAAGTGGTAGCTGAAGCTGTTATGTGCCAGTTCGCCAGGCCGGAAACCCGCCGCATACAGCGCCCGCGCCATGCGCCAGTAGTCGCGCCGCGTGCCTTCGGGCTCGTACATCGGGCCAGGGCTGGAAAACACGCGCGGCATGGCCGCGCCAAAGCCCAGGGTGCTGAAGCCACCGAACACGTTTTCAGCGCGCCCGGCCTGCTGGCGCGCCAGCAGGTCGGACTTGCGCGTGACGGGCAGCATGGCCAGCGCGGTGCGGCTGGTGATTGCAGCCGGATCGATACCCGCCAGAATCTGGGCAAATGCGGAGGAAGCGCTGCGCGCATGGGCAATCTGCGCAGGCAGGGCGGCCAGCAACGCGGCTTCGCGTTCGGCGGGGGCGCGGGTTTCCAGCGCATCCATGTGGAGTGATGTCATGAAAGGGTGTTGGGTTGAGCGTTAAAGCACGCTGAAATACGGGTTGAAGTTATTGGCTCAGACAGCATTCGCCCGCCAGCAACACGGAATCGGCTTTGTAAGGCTCCAGGGGAAACGGACTGTTCAGAAGGCAGCACAGTCCGACAACCGACAAGCGTGGAGGCTGTCGTCCCCAACCAGCCAGGGCCGCGGGACTGGCTTTGCCAGACCGCAGGCGCAGCGGCCCCCTCGGGGGCAGCGAACCACACGAAGTGGGGAGCGTGGGGGCCATATCTAGGCCAGCCAGCGCTTGCGGCGCTTGTAGCTTTTCACGTCCTTGAAGCTTTTGCGTTCACCGCCACCGACGCCGAGGTAGAACTCTTTCACGTCCTCGTTGTTGGCCAGGTCGCTGGCAATGCCGTCCATCACCACACGGCCCGATTCCATGATGTAGCCATAGTCGGAATACTTCAGCGCCATGTTGGTGTTCTGCTCGGCCAGCAAAAAGGTGACCTTTTCGCGGGTGTTCAGGTCTTTGACGATGTTGAACACTTCCTCCCACGATCTGTGGTGCCAGGCCCATCGACGGCTCGTCGAGCAGCACCATGCTCGGGTTGGTCATGAGGGCGCGGCCAATGGCGCACATCTGCTGCTCGCCGCCCGAGGTGTAGGCGGCCTGCGACGTGCGGCGCGTCTTCAGGCGCGGGAAGTAGGTGTAGACCTTCTCCAGGTTGGCAGCGATCTCGCCCTTGTTGCTGCGGGTGTAGGCGCCGGTCAGCAGGTTGTCCTCAATGCTCAGGTGGGCAAAGCAGTGCCGTCCTTCCATCACCTGCACCACGCCGCGCTGCACCAGGTCGGCCGGGGAAAGGTTTTCGATGCGCTCGCCGCGCAGCTCGATCGAGCCCTTGGTAACCTCGCCGCGCTCGCCCTGCAGCAGGTTGGAAACCGCCCGTAGCGTCGTGGTCTTGCCCGCGCCGTTGCCGCCCAGGATGGCGACGATGCTGCCTTCGGGCACCTGCAGCGACACGCCCTTGAGCACCAGGATCACATGGTTGTAGATCACCTCGATGCCGTTAACGTTCAGGACAATTTTTTTCGGTTCCATAAGGTTTCTTTTCCGTGTCTGTGCCAGGCCAGAGGCTTGCGCGCAAGCCTCTGGCCTGGCGGCTCCGCACAGGAAGCCGCACATGGCGTTCCTGGCGCGGCGTTGCCGCCATGCCAGGAACGCACGTCCTCATCAGGACTGGCAGTCCGCTGCGTCGCGGCGGGTCAGCTTCTTGTCGCCCAGGTACTTCTCGGAGCCGGCCTTGACCAGCGGCTTGATGATCTGGTCGTCCGACTGGTACCAGTCCGACGTCATGTTCCACTTCTTGCCGTCCCAGGTCTGCACCCGCGCCCAGGTCGAGCCCATGTGGTCGGCGCAGCTGGTCGAAATCGGGCGCATCACGCCGGCAAAGCCCAGCGCGTCCAGCTTTTTCTGGTCGAGGTTCAGGTTTTCCATGCCCCAGCGCACCTGCTCGGCGGTCATGACCTTGCCTTTGCCAAAGCGTTCCTGGGCGCGGCGCACCGATTCGATGCTCAGCATCTGGATGATCGCGCCGCGCACGTACAGCACCGAGCCCACTTCGTCTTTCGGACCCGTGCCCTCGCCCTTGTCGTGCACCAGCTTGAGGATGTCCTTCATGACCTTGGATTCGGTGCCCGAGCCGTTCAGGGCCAGTGCCTGGTAACCCTTGGCACCTTCGCCCACGTCGCGCACATCCGGCTCTGCGCCGGCCCACCACACGCCATACAGCTTGTCGCGCGGGAAGCCGGTGGCCTGGGCTTCTTTCAGGGCGGTGGAGTTCATCACGCCCCAGCCCCACAGCAGCACATAGTCAGGGCGGGCCTGACGCACCTGCAGCCAGGCGGCTTTTTTGCTCGACGCCGGGCGCCGTCACGGGCAACAGTTGCAAGTCAAAACCGTGCATCTTGGCGCGTTCCTGCAGCAGCGGAATCGGCTCCTTGCCGAACGGGCTGTCATGGTAAACCAGCGCAATTTTCTTGCCCTTGAGCTTGTCCATGCCACCGGCGCTCTTGCCGATGTGCTGGATCAGGATGTCGGCGGCGGTCCAGTAGCTGCCCATCAGCGGGAAGTTCCACTTGAACGCCATGCCGTCCTGCGCCACCGACAGGCCATAGCCCAGCGTGAGCAGCGGAATCTTGTCCACCGGGGCTTTTTCGGTCAGCGCAAAGGTGATGCCGGTGGACTGCGGGTCAATCAGCGCCACGCCAGGGCGATTTTTCAGGCGCTCGTAGCATTCCACGCCCCGGTCGGTGGCGTAACCGGTTTCGCATTCTTCATAGGTGATCTTCACGCCGTTGACGCCGCCGTCCCGGGCATTGATCATCTTGATGTAGTCCTGCTTGCCGTTGGCCCAGGGCGTGCCGTTGGGCGCATAGGGGCCGGTGCGGTAAGACAGCAGCGGGAAGAACTGCTCCTTGGCCTGCGCAAAGGCGCTGGTGGACAGCGAGGCCGCTCCGGCGGCGACCACGGCTGCGGCAATCACGAGTCTGGAAAGCTTCATGGATGTCTCCTTGGAATAAAAGTGTTGAAGCACGGTGAAAAAACCTTGTTGTTCATTGAGTAAACACGGCGGGCGCGGCGACGGCCATCGGTAGTTGCCAGTAAGGACTTTCCATGAGCCGGTGCTGCCGCCCGCAGCCTTCAGTGGGGAAAGGGCCACAGGCGCATCTTCTGCTTGGCCATGGACCACAGCCGCGCCAGGCCATGCGGCTCGACGATCAGGAACCAGACAATCAGCCCGCCGAAAATCATCAGCTCGGCATGCGACACGCCGGCGGTGGAAATTTCGATGCCGAACAGGTCCATGAAGGCCGGCAAAAAGCGGTTCAGGGCAATCGGCAACACGACGATGAAGGCCGCGCCAAAGAAGGCGCCCATGATCGAGCCCAGCCCGCCGATGATCACCATGAACAGCAGGCGAAACGAAATTTCGACCGAGAAAGCCGCCGGCTCCCAGGCGCCCAGGTAGATGAAGGCCCAGAGCGCGCCGGCCATGCCGATGATGAAGGAGCTGACCGCAAACGCGCTCAGCTTGGCATACATCGGCCGGATGCCGATGACCGAGGCCGCCACGTCCATGTCGCGAATCGCCATCCATTCGCGGCCGATGGCGCCGCGCACCAGGTTCTTGGCCAGCAGGGCGACGATGACCAGCACGGCCAGGCAGAACAGGTATTTGGACGCCGGGCTCTGGATCTGCAGGCCGAACACCTGCAACTGGTTGACCGACACCGAGCCCGAGGCCGAATCGTTGGTCAGCCACTTGATGCGCAGGAACATCCAGTCGCTGAAGAACTGCGCCGCCAGCGTGGCCACGGCCAGGTACAGGCCCTTGACGCGCAGGCTGGGCAGGCCGAACAAAATGCCGAACGACATGGCGCACAAGCCGCCCAGGATCAGGGCCGGGATCAGTGGCATGTTGGGAATGCGAACAAAAAAGTTGTAGGCGCCATAGGCCCCGACCGCCATGAAGGCGCCCGAGCCAAGCGAGATCTGGCCGCAGTAGCCGACCAGGATGTTCACCCCGATGGCCGCCAGCGACATGATGACCAGCGGCAGCAGGACCGAGGCATACAGGTAGTCGCTGGCCATCAGCGGCACGCCGACAAAGGCAAACAGCAGCATCAGGCCAATGGCGATGCGGTCTTGGGTGATCGGGAAGATCTGCTGGTCAGCCCGGTAGGTGGTCTTGAACTGGCCGTTTTCTCTGTAGAGCATGGGAGTATTCGGTTAAAGAAGCGAAATGTAAAAGGCAAAACACAGCCGACGCTGAGCCGCTCCAAGCCAGTCAGGGCCACGGAACCGGCTTTGCCGGGCCGTGGGCTGAAGACTGCGGCTCCAAACACGCCTGCGCGTGCTTGGACAGCCTTCAGATGCACCGTCTCTGGCGGCGTGGCGCCCTGCAAGGGCAGCGGCCCCCTCGGGGGGCAGCGCATTACACGAAGTGAAAAGCGTGGGGGCTTTCATACTCTGTCAATGATCTTTTCACCGAACAGGCCTTGCGGACGGAACAGCAAAAATACGAGTGCCAGCACATAGGCGAACCAGATCTCGATGCCGCCGCCCACATACGGGCCCAGGTAAACCTCGGACAGCTTTTCGCCCACGCCGATGATCAGCCCGCCCAGAATGGCGCCAGGCACCGACGTCAGCCCGCCCAGGATTACCACCGGCAGGGCGCGCAGTGCAATCGTCGTCAGCGAGAACTGCACGCCCAGCTTGGAGCCCCAGATCATTCCGGCGACCAGCGCCACGATGCCGGCCACGCACCAGACGATGACCCAGATGCGGTTGAGCGGAATGCCGATCGACTGGGCCGCCTGGTGGTCGTCGGCCACGGCGCGCAGGGCGCGGCCGGTGGTGGTTTTCTGGAAGAAGACGCTCAACAAAATGACCAGGCTGGCGGCAATGGCAGCGGCAATCACGTCTTCCTTGTTGACCAGGATGCCGCCGGGAAACACCGTGTCGAAGATGAAGATCGGGTCCTTCGGCATGCCGATGTCGATCTTGTAGATGTTGCTGCCGAACAGCGTCTGGCCCAGGCCTTCGAGGAAGTAGGCAATGCCCAGCGTGGCCATCAGCAGCGTGGCGCCTTCCTGGTTCACCAGGTGGCGCAGCACCAGCCGCTCGATCAGCCAGGCGACGATGAACATGCATACGGCGGCAATCACAAAGGCGATCAGGTTGGCAACGATGAGGTTGTCAATGCCGGTCCACTTCGGAATCCATTCCGAGAACCGGGCCATGGCCAGCGCGGCAAACAACACCATCGCGCCTTGCGCAAAGTTGAAGACGCCTGACGCCTTGTAGATCAGGACAAAGCCCAGAGCCACCAGCGAATACAGCATGCCGGCCATCAGGCCGCCGATAAGAGTTTCTAACTGACCTTACGCAGCCGCCTGTCCTGTTAGCCTACGCGCATGAAAAATTCTGAACTGGAGTTGTACACGGATTACCTGCTGAGCAGCTTTGGCGCGACAACAGCGACAGGGCTTTCGGCCATGGTGCAGGGCGATGTCAGCCACGACCGGATTACCAGGTTTTTATCCGGGCAGGACTACACGTCTAAGGACTTGTGGCGGCAAGTCAAGGCGATGGTGCGGGAAGTGCAAACGGCTGAAGGCGTGCTGATTTTTGACGACACCATCCAGGAAAAAGCCTGGACGGACGAGAGTGACTTGATCTGCTGGCATTACGATCATTGCAGTGGTCGCACGGTCAAGGGCATCAACCTGCTCAACGCGCTGTACCACTGCGGCGGCAGGTCTATTCCGGTGGCGTTCGAGTTGGTGCAAAAGCCTCTTCAATGCGACGTTGCGAGCCGCCAAGTCAAACGAAAAAGTGAGAAAACAAAAAACGAAATGATGCGCGAGATGATCCATGCCTGCCTGCAAAACGCCTTGCGATTTCGTTTCGTGCTGATGGACAGCTGGTTTTCCTCCGAGGAGAATTTTGATTTCATTACGAGCCGGGGTAAGCACTTCATCGCAGCCCTGAAGGACAACCGGCTGGTGGCGTTGAGCCAGGAGGACTGGAAGAAAAAGCGCTTCGTGCGCGTAGACGAGCTGGAATTTTCAGAGCAATGCACGGTGCAAGGCTGGCTCAAGGGGTCTGCCAGAGCAGTCCGTTTGGTCCGCCAGGTCTTTAAAAACAAAGACAGCAGCACCGGCACATTGCACCTGGTTTGCAGCGACCTCACGTGCGACTACGACGCCATCACCACGACCTACAAAAAACGGTGGCAAGTGGAGGTGTTTCACAAATCCTTGAAGTCCAATGCGGGCATGGCCAAATCCCCAACGCAGACGTTGAGAACCCAAAGCAACCACGTCTTCATGGCGATTTATGCCGTCTTCAAGCTCGAATGCTTGAGCGTTAAAAGCAAGATCAACTCCTTCGCTTTAAGGTTCAAACTTCTCATCAATGCCACCCGCAGCGCTTTTGACCAGCTTCAGAAATTTCAGGCGGCTGCGTAAGGTCAGTTTCTAAAAAGAATGCCATGAAATCAAATTCCTAAAGATTCAGTGCGGAGCAGCACACGAAGCGGCAAGCGTGGGGGTATCCGTTCCCCACCAGCAGGGGCCGCGGGGCTGGCTTTGCCAGACCGCAGGCGCAGCGGCCCCCTCGGGGGGCAGCGCAGCACACGAAGTGGCAAGCGTGGGGGCATCCGTTCCCCACCCGCAGGGGCCGCGGGGCTGGCTTTGCCAGACCGCAGGCGCAGCGGCCCCCTCGGGGGGCAGCGCAGCACACGAAGTGGCAAGCGTGGGGGTCATATCAGTGGCTGGTGCCGAGGTAGGCGCTGATCACGTCCGGGTTGGCGCGCACCGCTTCCGGCTCGCCGTCGCCGATTTTTTTGCCGTAGTCGAGCACCACCACGCGGTCGGAAATGTCCATCACCACACCCATGTCGTGCTCGATCAGCACGATGGTGGTGCCGAATTCCTCGTTCACATCCAGGATGAAGCGGCACATGTCCTGCTTTTCCTCGACGTTCATGCCGGCCATCGGCTCGTCCAGCAGCAGCACCTGCGGCTCCATGGCCAGCGCGCGGCCCAGGTCGACGCGCTTTTGCAGTCCGTAGGGCAGCTGGCCGACCGGCGTCTTGCGAAAGGCCTGGATTTCCAGGAAGTCGATGATGCCTTCGACAAATGCCCGGTGGCGTGTTTCTTCCCGCTCGGCCGGGCCGATGCGCAGCGCCTGCAGCAAGAGGTTGCTTTTGATCTTCAGGTTGCGCCCGGTCATGATGTTGTCGATCACGCTCATGCCCTTGAACAACGCCAGGTTCTGGAAGGTGCGGGCCACGCCCATTTCGGCCACCTGGCGCGAGGACATGTGCGAGAACTTCTGGCCGCGAAAGGTGATCGAGCCTTCCTGCGGCGTGTAGACGCCGTTGATGCAGTTGAGCATCGAGCTCTTGCCGGCGCCGTTGGGGCCGATGATCGAGCGGATCTCATGCTCCTTCACATTGAAGGAAATGTCGGTCAGCGCCTTGACGCCACCAAAGCGCAGGCTGATGTTGTTGACGTCGAGGATGACGTCGCCAGTCTTCTTTTTTGTCATGGTTTTTTGTTCAAGCCGCAGCTTTGACCGGGGAAAAGGTTTTGGCGTCCGACAGCTTGAGCGTGGCGCTGACGCTGCCGGTTCGGCCGTCCTCGAACTTGACGACGGTTTCGATGAACTGCTCGGTGCGGCCGGCATACAGCGCCTCGACCAGCCCGCCGTACTTGTCAGCGATGAAGCCGCGCCGCACCTTGTTGGTCCGCGTCAGCTCGCCGTCGTCGGCATCCAGTTCCTTGTGCAGGATCAGGAAGCGGCTGACCTGGCTGCCGGCCAGCAGCGCGTCGCTGGCCAGGTCGGCATTGACCTTTTCGACGCATTCCTGCATCAGCTGGTAGACCTCGGGCTTTTGCGCCAGGTCGGTGTAGCCGGCGTAGGGCAGGTTGCGCCGCTCGGCCCAGTTGCCCACGGCGTCGAAGTCGATGTTGACCATGACGCAGACGCGCTCGCGGCCGTCGCCCAGCGCCACCACTTCCTTGATGAAGGGGAAGAACTTGAGCTTGTTTTCGACATACTTGGGTGCGAACATGGCGCCGTCGTTCGGTCCGCCCTTGATGCGGCCAACGTCCTTGACCCGGTCGATGATCTTGAGGTGGCCTTGCGCATCGAGGAAACCGGCGTCGCTGGTGTGGTACCAGCCGTCGGCGGTCAATACCTCGGCCGTGGCCGTCGGGTTTTTGTAGTATTCCTTCAGCAGGCCGGCCGACTTGACCATGATCTCGCCGTTGTCGGCAACCTTGATCTCGACGCCGCGAATCGGCACGCCCACGGTGTCGGCGCGTGCCTGGTTGTCGGGCTGCAGGCAGACGAACACGGCGGTTTCGGTCGAGCCGTAGAGCTGCTTCAAGTTGATGCCGATCGAGCGGTAAAAGGTGAACAGGTCGGGACCAATCGCCTCGCCGGCGGTATAAGCCACGCGTACCCGGCTGAAACCCAGGTTGGTGCGCAGCGGGCCATAGACGAGGACGTTGCCGATGGCGTATTTGAGCCGGTCCAGCGCACCGACGGCTTCGCCATTCATGCGCGCAGGGCCAACGCGCCGGGCGACATTCATGCACGCTTCAAACATCTTGCGCTTGAGCGTGCCGGCGTCTTCCATGCGAATCATCACACTGGTCAGCAGGCCTTCAAACACGCGCGGCGGCGCAAAGTAATAGGTCGGACCGATTTCCTTCAGGTCGATGGTCACGGTGCTGGCCGATTCGGGGCAGTTCACCACATAGCCGCAGGCCAGCCACTGGGCGTAGCTGAAGATGTTCTGGCCGATCCAGGCGGGCGGCAAATAGGCCAGCACTTCTTCGGCACTCGTCAGCTTGTCGAATTCGGCGCCGGCGCTGGCGCGGTCCAGCAGCGTGCCGTGGGTGTGCACCACGCCCTTGGGGTTGCCGGTGGTGCCCGAAGTGAAGAACATCGCGGCCACATCATTCGACTGGAGCTTGGCGACTTCGGCGACAAACCATTGCGGGTTTTGGGCGATGAAGGCTTTGCCTGACTCGATCAGCGTATCAAGCGAATCAAGCCCCGGCTCGTCATAGGTGCGCAAGCCGCGCGGGTCGTCGTAGTAGATGTTGGAGATTTGCGGGCAACTCTCGCGAATCTCGACCAGCTTGTCCACCTGCTCCTGGTCCTCGACCATGGCAAAGCGCACTTCGGCATTGTTCAGCGGAAAGACGCATTCGGCGCCGACCGCATCCTGGTACAGCGGTACCGGCACCGCACCCAGCGACTGCACTGCCAGCATGGTGGCATACAGGCGCGGGCGGTTGGCGCCAATCACCACCATGTGCTCGCCGCGCCGGAGCCCGGCCTGGCTCAGACCGGCGGCCAGTTGCTCCACCAGGCCTGCCAGGGCCGACCAGCTGTGCGCCTGCCAGATGCCGTATTCTTTCTCGCGCATGGCTGGCGCAGCCGGACGCTCGGCGGCGTGCTTGAGCAGCAATTGGGGAAATGTGGTCTGCATCCGGTCTTTGTCTCCGTGTGGGGCAGCTTCTTTTCAGGAAGGCTGGGGGTAAGAAACGAATGGTAGGGCTGCCTTTGACGCTGGCTTGTCGTTCCAATGACAATTTAAGGGAAAGTCCTAGTCGGGTGTCCCCGGGGGGCAGGCGCTTTTATCGGATAGAGCGGCCATCGCGCACCACCATCCGCCGCTGCCACGTCTGATGAATGGTTCCGCGCCGTGGCCACTGCCGTCTCCGTCAGCGTCCTGGCCTCGACCATGCGCGTGCCGTGCCAGTTGAAGGGCGCAAAGCTGCTGCGGCCAGCGATAGAGCTTTTGACATTGACCCGTGCGCGCGGCACGTCGTAGCCCTCGACCACGGGGCTCATTTCAACCGGCCGGCCTTCAACGTCGCCATTCGCATTGAGGGCCGTAAAGTACACCTGTGCGCCCCGGTGCAAGGGCTCCCAGAACCCCTCGCCTCGACCATGTTTGCGGGACTGCACGGCAGGACACGGACAACAGCGAAGCGGTGCAGTCGGTGCTGTGTTTTCGTGCTGCAAGGGGCGCAACATAGCCGGTGCCGATGGCCGTCTTTGAATTGACAATAAATTGTTATGCAGACGACAATTCAGGCCTTTGGCTTGTCCACTGCCCCATCAAGGCCTTCTTTTTCTGATTCATGTCAACTGACCTGACCCTTCACCAGCGCCGCAGGCAACCCACGGCAGACGAGTTGCGCAGCATTCCGTGGCTGGTCCTGCTGCGTCCCGACGAGCGCGCCCGCGCGGTGGCCAGCCTGCTGGTCGGCGACGCGCAGGCAGGCGATTACGTGTGCCGCGTCGGCAAGCCGGTAACCTACTGGTTCGGCGTCGTCGAGGGGCTGCTCAAGATGAGCGCGGACAATGCCCAGGGCCTGACCATGACCTTTTGCCGGCCTGCCGCCCGGCGGTTGGTTTGGCGAAGGCACGACGCTCAAGCGCGAGCCCTACCGCTACAACATCCAGGCGCTGCGCAAAAGCGTGGTGGCCGGCCTGCCGATTGAAAGCTTTCACTGGCTGCTGGACCATTCGCTGGTTTCAACCGCTTCGTGATGAACCAGCTCAACGAGCGACTGGGCCAGTTTCATCTCGGCCCTGGAGATCGACCGAATGAACAACCCCGACCAACGCGTGGCGCGCAGCCTGGCAGCGCTGTTCAACCCGGTGCTTTACCCCGGCGTGGGCGAGGTGCTGCGCATCACCCAGCAGGAACTGGCCTACCTGGTCGGGCTGTCGCGCCAGCGTGTCAATGCGTCACTGCGAACAATGGAAGCGCTGGGCATGATCCGCGTGGAATACGGCGGCTTGCGGGTGCTGAACATTGCGGCGCTTCGCTACGGTATGTTCTAGTCGCCACCCAGTTCACTTTTCAGGTAGACGCGCAACGACAGGCGCATGCGTTGTTCCCGGTCCTCCCTGTCATTGCAGGCTGGAGCCGGGAACCATGCATTCTTTCCCGCAGGGCCGCGTGCAGCGGATCAGGTCCGCCATGCCAAAAAAAATGCGAAGTGCTTCGCGGGCGCTGAATAATTACAAAATACAAGCTAAAAAGTCATTTGCGCTTGTTCAGTAAGGGTTTAATGCTATGAATTAAGGAGTAAATGATGGGCTGGTTTTTTGCGCCCGGCTGAACCTCTGGCACAACGCCTCCCGGACAGCTTGAGTCGTTTGAGCTCAGGCGCACACAGAGCAGCTGGTGCAAGGGGAGCCTTTCAAAAACCACCTCCTCACAGCCCATACTCCCGCACAAACGCTAAAAAACTTCGTCGGGCCGGAGCAAGCGTGCGGATCAATCGTCTTGTTTAAGCGCTGTGATCCGCAACCTCAGCGCATTGCTGATCACCGAGACCGAGCTCAGGCTCATGGCCACCGCGCCGACCATCGGCGACAGGCAGCCAGCCGGTGAACGGGAACAGCACGCCGGCGGCCAGCGGCACGCCCAGCAGGTTGTAGACGAAGCAAAGCC
The DNA here is from genome assembly GCA_000751355.1 of Polaromonas sp. CG9_12. GTDB lineage: Bacteria > Pseudomonadota > Gammaproteobacteria > Burkholderiales > Burkholderiaceae_C > Polaromonas. The sequence goes on from CCJP01000001.1 coordinate 14,778, forward strand.
GAGGTTCTGCTTCATGTTGGCCACCGTGGCGACCGACAGGGCCCGTGCCGTCGCAATGCCGCGCAGGTCGCCCTTGACCAGCGTGAGCTGCGCGCTGTTCATGGCCACGTCGGTGCCGGTGCCCCATGGCAAATGCCGACGTCGGCTCTGGCCAGCGCCGGGGCGTCGTTGATGCCGTCGCCGGCCATGGCCACGATGCGGCCTTCCTTTTGCAGGCGTTCGACCAGTTGCAGCTTGTCTTGCGGCTTGACCTCGCCGTGCACCTCGTCGATGCCCAGGCGCTTGCCCACGGCCTGCGCGGTGGTCAGGCCGTCGCCAGTGGCCATGATGATGCGCAGGCCCGACTTGCGCAGCGACGTCAGGGCTTCTTCCGTGCTGGCCTTGACCGGATCGGACACCGCCAGCAATCCCGCCAGCTGGCCATCCACCGCCAGATGCATGACGCTGGCACCCGTGCTGCGCAGTTGTTCGGCCCGGTCGGCCAGTGGCGCCACGTCGATGCCGAGTTGCTCCATCAGCGTGGTGTTGCCAATGGCCAGGGATTTGCCGGCGACAACACCTTTCACACCAATGCCCGACGCGGAATCGAAGTCCTCGGCTTTTTCCAGGGACAGCTTGCGCTCCCGAGCCGCGTTGACGATGGCGGCGGCCAGGGGATGCTCGCTGCCCTGGTCCAGGCTGGCGGCCAGGCGAAGCACTTCGTCTTCGCTGAAGCCATTGACGCCCACCGCCACCTCGAACGCCGGCTTGCCTTCGGTCAGCGTGCCGGTCTTGTCGACGATCAGCGTGTCGACCTTGCACAGGTTCTCGATGGCGGCGGCGTCCCGGAACAGCACACCTTGCGTCGCGGCCCGGGTGGCGACCATGATGGACATCGGCGTGGCCAGCCCCAGCGCACACGGGCAGGCAATGATCAGCACCGTCACCGCGGTGATCAGGCCGTAGACCCAGCTTGGCTGGGGTCCGAAAAAGCCCCAGGCAAAGAAGGTCAGCAGCGCGATGCCCACGACGCCATAAACAAAATATGCGGCCACGACATCGGCCATGCGCTGCATCGGCGCTTTGGAGCGCTGCGCCTGCGCCACCATCTGGACGATCTGCGACAGCACGGTCGCCGAGCCGACGTGCTCGGAGCGCATCAGCAAGGCGCCGCTGGTGTTGAGCGTGGCGCCGATCAGTTTGTCGCCGACCCGCTTGGTCACCGGCAGCGGTTCGCCGGTCAGCATGGATTCATCCAGCGCGCTGCTGCCCTCCAGCACCACGCCATCGACCGGCACCTTCTCGCCGGGGCGCACGCGCAGGCTGTCGCCTTCGTGTACCTCGGCCAGGGGAATGTCTTCCTCGCTGCCGTCCGGCTGCACACGACGCGCCGTCTTGGGCGACAGGCCCAGCAGCGACTTGATGGCCGCCGATGTCTTGGACCGCGCCTTCAATTCGAGCAGCTGGCCAAACAGCGTCAGCGAGATGATGACCACCGCCGCCTCGAAGTACACCGCCACGCGGCCCATCGAGATGAAGGAGGGCGGAAACACGCCAGGCGCCAGCGTCGCGACCACGCTGTAGAGGAAGGCGGCGCCCGTACCCAGGCTGATCAGCGTCCCATGTTGGGACTGCGGTGCACCACCGACTGCGCGCCGCGCACAAAAGAACGGCCAGCCGGCCCACAGCACCACCGGCAAAGACAGGACCAGGACCCCCAGCTTTGCGTGGCCATGTCAAACCAGCCCAGCCGGTGGCCGAACATGGCC
>CCJP01000002.1 GCA_000751355.1 Polaromonas sp. CG9_12
TGTATGCCGACGTGGTGGTGTTCTACATGAAACAAGTAGGCATCACGGGGGAAAACATGGGCCCGCATGCGCTGCGCGCCACCGCTGCGACTTCCGCGCTGGAGCACCACGCCGACATCGCCAAAGTCCAGGAGTGGCTGGGCCACGCGAGCATCAGCACGACCCGCGTGTACGACCGGCGCAGCTCCAAGCCCGAGGACTCGCCCACGTTCCGGGTGGCCTACGATTAATCACTGACCTTACGCAGCAGTCTGTCCTGTTAGCCTACGCGCATGAAAAATTCTGAACTGGAGTTGTACACGGACTACTTGCTGAGCAGCTTTGGAGCGACAACCGCTACAGGGTTGTCGGCCATGGTGCAAGGCGATATCAGTCATGACCAGATTACGCGGTTTTTATCCAGGCAGGACTACACGTCCAAGGACTTGTGGCTGCAAGTCAAAACAATGGTTCGAGAAGTGGAGCATGCCCAGGGTGTGCTGATTTTTGACGACACCATTCAGGAGAAGGCCTGGACGGACGAAAGCGATTTGATCTGTTGGCATTACGACCATTGCACCGGTCGCACGGTCAAGGGCATTAACCTGCTCAACGCGCTGTACCACTGCGACGGCAGGTCAATTCCGGTGGCGTTCGAGTTGGTGCAAAAGCCGCTTCAATGTGACATGGTGACCCGCCAGGTAAAGCGCAAAAGTGAGAGGACCAAAAATGAAATGATGCGCCAGATGATCCATGCTTGCCTGCAAAACGCCTTGCAATTTCGCTTCGTGCTGATGGACAGCTGGTTCTCTTCGGAGGAGAACTTTGATTTCATCACGAGCCGGGGCAAGCACTTCATATCGGCCCTGAAGAGTAACCGGCTGGTGGCGTTGAGCCAGGAGGACTGGAAGAAAAAGCGTTTCGTGCGCGTAGATGAGCTGGAATTTTCAGAGCAAGGCACCGTGCAAGGCTGGCTCAAGGGGTCTGCCAGAGCAGTCCTTTTAGTCCGCCAAGTCTTTACAAACAAGGACGGCAGCACGGGGATATTGCATCTGGTTTGCAGTGACCTCACGAGCGACTACGACGCCATCACCACGACCTACAAAAAACGGTGGCAAGTGGAGGTGTTTCACAAATCCTTGAAGTCCAATGCGGGCATGGCCAAGTCACCAACGCAGACTTTGAGAACTCAAAGCAACCACGTCTTCATGGTGATTTATGCCGTCTTCAAACTCGAATGCCTGAGCGTCAAGAACAAGATCAACCCCTTTGCTCTGAGGTTCAAACTTCTCATCAATGCCACCCGCAGCGCTTTTGATCAGCTTCAAAAATTTCAGGCAGCTGCGTAAGGTCACTTAATCAGCACCTTGGTAGTATTACTTGATAGAGACTTCCTGTTCGCTTCTGAGCATGGCGATATAAAGAACGGCGGGAATAAGTTTTTTGTAGTTCGCTCCGCTCAGGCCTAGGATTGGGGTTTAGGGAGCAGCGGAACGTAAAACCCAGTTAAGGCAGGAGTTACTGGGCTGGATAGTTGTTGCTCACTGGGGGAGACCGTGCACAAAGCATCCTTTGTGCAATAGTGGCCTGGTCATTGCCTGTAAAGGTTTTTCGCGTTGCAAAAACGTATTGCGATAGCTCTTTGAATTGCAATATGTTTGTGCAACAGCACTTCGAGAAGCGACTTCTGAAAGAGGTGATTTCAAGGCCGCTGGATGAACTGCTAATAACCGATTGCGCTTTTTGAGTGCACTACCCCCTGAGGCAGCATGGAGTTCATTTGAAATTTGGCGATCACGTGGCCATGGGATGCCGCTTTGGCGATCCACATGATCCCTAAGTTATCGTCCTTGGGAACCCCTTCACCACTCAGGTAGCAGCGACCCAGCCATTGCATGGCGTCCGGGTGCTCCTGTTGTGCAGCTTGCTGTAGCCAGTAGAGCGCGGCCTCGTATTTCCCTGCAATCGAAAAAAGCTGCCCAATGTCGGTTTGCGCCTCTGCATCACCTTCGTCAGCGCGTAATACAAACGCAAGATCCTCGGGCGTCATCGGGATGCAAATGTGAGATGACACATCATCCCAAGAGAGCATCGCACGCCCTCTTCCATCATCGTCAACACGGCGGACGGCGCCTTCAGAGATGCGCCCTCCACCAAGTACGCCTGCTTCTTTCGGTGATGACTATTGATGCATCAACACTGATGGCTTCCATTCAGATTGCCTTTAAGTAAAAATTTATCGTATCACTTACTACTTCACGGCACAGAAAATGCTGTGCCAAAAATTAATGGCACGGAATTCACTGTGCCATTTGGGTAGATGTATGAGCTATTTCATCAGTAAGGCAATGTTACTACTTGGCACAAATGTTGCTGATAAAGTAGTGGCACCGGGAAATACTCGGTATCTTTTTTTACTTTGGAGTTTTAAATGAACCGTCGTTCCATGGCCCGCAATGTGCAAAAGGGTTTTACCCTGATCGAACTGATGATCGTCGTGGCGATCATTGGTATTTTGGCTGCAGTGGCTTTGCCTGCTTATCAAGCGTACACTGCCAAAGCACAAATAACGGGTGCTTTGGCAGAAATTAGTGCCTCCAAAGTCAACATCGAAGAAAAAATGAATCAGGGAATAGATTCAACTGAAGCAACAGCATTTTTCCGGTAATACAGCAACTAAGCTTGCACTGCTTGGTTTTCCAGCTGCAACGTCTAACCGTTGTTCCGTATACACCTCTGCTCTCGCCGTTGGCGGTGTAGCCTCAATCAGTTGCACAATGATTGGCGGAACAGGCGTTCAAGGCGCGATTATCAAATGGTCACGTACAGCCGATGGCGTTTGGAGTTGCGCGGCAGGTCTTGCATCAACTGATGCCAAGCTTGCGCCAAAAACTTGTCCATATTCTGCGACAGCAGTTACCGTATAAACTCCGGTCTTGCAATTGCTGCAACTTCCAAAAACCGCCTTCGGGCGGTTTTTTTTGTGCGCCCAGCATGGGCGCACACCTGTAAGTGCGGGTCTCAGTTTGTACTGCCTTTCGAGGCGCAAGGCCGCCTGGACCAGCAACTCCTGCCTTAAATGGGTTTTGGCGTTCCGCTGCTCCCTAAATCCCCAGGATGGGCGCCAGCTCGATGTGCAGCGGCCGCCTCGCCTGCAGGTCCCCCAGCAAAATGACGGCCGCAGGGCGATAGTTCTGGGCGACTTCGAAGATGTGGGAAAACTGGCCATGCAGGTTGCCGCAAAAAAGAATCATGGCGACTCCAGCTTAATGCTTGAGAACTGCCAAACAAGGCGCAGACCACCGGCATCAAGCCGGTATATCCTTAAGGTGCCGACTTTGGCAGTCAGCGGAAAATACAACGTAAGGTGAAGACTTTTTCGTTCCTTGCGCGGCGTGGGCGGCTGTTCTAAAGTTGTCATGGATTCTTTCCGACAGGGCTCAACGCCCAACGCCTTTGCCTTGGCCCTTCACAGCCACCTTTGCCAACGCCATCGGCATAGTCAACATCGACAATTTCCCCCACTTGGGGCAAAACGCTTCCCGACAAGTTTTCCATGTCATGCCAGATCAAATCGCCTTCTCGGCCTTTTGCAAACGCAAACTGGCGACCCTCAACGTCAACGGCCTTCACCGTTCCTGTCATCTTCCCCTTGCGCGGTGCGGCCTCACGCTCTAGCGCCAGCACTGCGGGGGCCGCATCTGCCACGGCGACATGCGTGACATGCGTGGCATCGTCGAGCTGGGTAGATTTGACATCCTCATTGACGGGGGCGGGAGTCACGACCGGTTTTTCTTGGATGGGCGCAGTCTGTGCGGCATTCTTGGCTTCGGCTGCGTCACGCTCTTTATCTAATAGGAGTGCAGCTTCTACGGCAGCTGCTTTGGCTGCATCTTGAGCGGCTTTGATGACCTCCTGTGCTGCCAGCCGGTTTGCTTCAATCAACGCAAGCCGTAGGTTTTCCATCGCTGGGTCTGCAAATTTCACAATCAGGTTGTTTTTGACTGTGGCCTGAACTGCGCGGCGCTTGAACTCGTCCGGGCCGGTCACAGTCAACAAAACCCCATATTTTTGCTGTGCCACCGACAAGGCCGCGGCGATCTGCGTCAATGTCTGCTGTTCGTGTTGGACGATGGCGAGGGAGCGGCCTTGGTCAATGAACAGCTCCTGTCCTTTGTCCTGGTACGCAATGCCGCGTTTGTGTTTTGTATGGGTGAGCGCCAGCACGACAGTTGACAGGCGCTCGGGCTGCTTGCTGCTGTCCGCCATGGCGGTAACTGGGGCCAGCAACCGCGGTTCTGCCTGCCACACCTTGTATTGCGGCAGTGGCACGTAGCGGGCGTGTAGCGCATCGCGTTCGTCTTTATGACGCTCTTGCAATGCCAACTTTTCTGCCGCTTGTTGGGTGGCCATAACACTTGACAATGCATTCTTTAGATCGCCTTTGCCTTGCCAGTTGCCCTTGAAAACGTCTGCACGTTCGGCGACGTGTTTGGCGTGCAGGTTGTCTTTGTCTGTCTCGCGTTGCTTGCGCTGTGCCAGCAATTCAGACTCCTTGGCTTCGCGCCTCTCAGCCCTGATCGCCTGGTATTCAATCCAACCGGGTTGCTTTGGGATCAAGGGTTGGACGAATAAACCCCCCGTTATTGAGCTTCCCGTGCTTCCTTCTGTGCGGTGGCGATCGCTTCCCCGTCGCATTCCAATAGCTCTTCCGTGATCAGTACTCTCATCAAACTGCAGAAAATTTTCAACTTTGGTTTTCCCTTTGCTATAGGGATTGGTGACATCCAGATCGCGGCGGGACAAAATGCGCAAAGTGTCAAAGGTGTCAAATCCAGTCGGTTCAGCGTTCTGCTCATAGGGGTTGATGATTGGGTTATCAATGAGAGTTTGTCGTCCGTGGGGGTCATGTTTAAGCTCGGGTTGGTGGGCGGGTTGGTAAAGTCCAAGGCGTTTTTGCAAGGCGCCAAAATTGTTTCTGCGGTCAACGACATCGCTCGCTTTGACGGCTGTCTCTCCAATGAACAGTTTGGCGCCAGAGCCATCGCGTCGGTATTCAATGCCAAGGGTAGCCAAGGCCTCATGCAGCTGTTTCCAGCTGGTCGCATTCGCAATGATCGGAGCCGCTTGCTCAATCCCAATGCGTTGCGCTGACTTTTGGCCGGTCTGAATTTCCTGTCACGCGCAAAGCCGGTGGGCTCCAGCGGTTTAGATTTGTCTTTGTTGACTTTGGGCAGCTGGGTCGTGCGGTCGGCCACCAGCTCGGCTTTGTCGTTGGTTCGATACCGTGCGTTTTGGGTACTTTTCCAGCCCTGCTTTTTTTCAATGATCGCAATCGCCTGGTGCGCGGCGTTGAGCTGAAACCCTTTGTTGATCTCGACGACCTTGAGCGTCTCAGGATGCACGCGGTTCACGGCAATGTGAACGTGCAGGTGCTCGGTGTCGTCGTGCAGTCCCCAAATCACCTGGTGGCCGCTCAAGCCGCAATGGCCCAGAAACAAGCCCACAGCTTCGCGTACCTGGTCCACGCTGGGGCGCTCGTTCGGTGCCCAGCTGAGCACCCAGTGGTCGATGGGGTCCTTGGACCGCACGGCATCTTGTGCCAGGGCGATCATTTCCGCCACGTGGCCTTCGTGGGTGTCCGTCAGAAAGTTATTGGCCTCGTGGTGGATGCACTTCTCGACACTGTGATCGTGCTGCGGCCCAACAATGTAGTTGGCCACACCGGCCACGCGGGCGGCTTTGGTGCTGCCCGTTTTTTGGTTGCGGATTTTCTTGACGATCATTGGGCTCGGCTGGCGCGGCCGATGGTTTTGATCGCCTCGCTGATCAGACGCAAGGCGGCGGCGGTGTCGGCGGAGTACGCGCCGCTGCTCTCAACGTGGAGTTTGTTGAGCAGGCCGCCCTGGCGGCGCAGCTCCCGGATCATCACCTGGTCGGTGTTGGCAATGATCGGTCGGCCAAAGTAGCGGGCGCGTACCAGGGCGCTCATGGACATGCCGGCGAGGTCGGCGTCTTCTTTCAGGCGCTCTTTTTCTTCCTGGGTCAGGCGCAGATCGAGCTTGGCGTCGAGGCTGTCGTCACCGAGTTTTGCAAAAACCATGGGGCGCTCCATGTGGCGGTTGGTGAATTGCTGAAGGCAAGCGGGTCAAGGGCGCAAGCCCTTGCAAGGGGAGGGTCGAGGTGAGAAGGCGAAGCCGCCGAATGGCGACCCGTGGTTTGGCAAACATATAAAAGCGCAGCGGCTATATGTCTGACAAACCCCATCTTGTATAAGTAATTTACATTTAACAAAATACGTTATTCTATAAACGATTTTCAAAAAAGCAATTAATAAGTTCAATGAAACGATAAATCAAAATGAACGATTTGCTGTTTAAACAGCATAAAATAATTTACTAATTAACTTCAGTAAGAACAACAATGGCAACAACAAAAACCAAACGCGAACTCTTTGAAGCATCGGAGTACATCGAGAAAATGGATTTGATGATTGCCAAGCTGCGGACCAAAAAGCCGGGCGAGTTGGCGGGAAAGGTCGGGAAGAACGACATCCTGGCGATGCGCCGTGAAGCGCTCCAGCAGCTGATCAAGGATGGCTACACGATCCACCAGATTGCCGAGGCGATGAAGGACGATGTCTTCAGTATCTTGCCCAAAACGATCACCGAGATCGTGGGCAACAGAAATAAAAAACCGCAGGCTGCAAAAAAGAAGGTCAACGCGGCTGCGGCGCCAAAAGCGCTGACACCGCCAGTGCAAGCAAAGCCGGACGATGCGGCGGATAAATCGACATTCACCCCGCGAAAAATGGACCTGAACAACCTTTGAATTGAATGAATCAGATGAACAAAATCATTGTGGTGGGTGGCGGTAAGGGGGGCGTGGGCAAGACAACGATTTCCATGGCCGTGGTCGATACCTTGCTCAAGCATGACAAGGAAGTCATCTTGATCGAGAGTGACAAGGAAAACTCGGACGCATTTTTTGCCCTGGAAAACGTCATTCCGTGCGTGGTGTGTGATTTGTCGCAAATCGAAGGCTGGGCGTTGCTGGGCAACACGCTGGAGAACAACCCGACAAAGTGGATTGTGATCAACACGGCGGCCGGCGCCACCGGGCACCTGGTCGAGTTTGGCCATCTGCTGGCGGATGCAGCAAAGGAGCTGGGCATCGACATGGTGATGCTCTGGCCGATCAACCGGCAACGCGACTGCCTGGAATTGCTCCGCAAGTTCTTCGAAGGCGACTCCGCCAGCGCCTACCAGGCAACCTACGTGGTGAAGAACACGTATTTTGGCGAGGCGAAAAAGTTCGCCCGCTTTGACAACAGCAAAATCAAGGACCGGACCACCGGAACGATCAGCATGCCCGAGCTGTACGACATGCTGACCGACAAGATCGTGGACAACCGCTGGGCCTTTGGCAGCACAACCGGGCTGTCGATCGTCGAGCGCTCCATTCTGAACAAATTCAGAAACGATGTGGACCAGGCCTTCAAGGTTTTGCTGTGAGTGACCTCCGAAGTGGCATGAAGGCGATCTCGGGCCAGGACCCTACCGCGGCACAGATCGCGCGCGTGACCGCCATTGCGCATGACTTTGACATCCCGAAGAACGATGCCATGTTTCCGATCATGGTGATGATGGACCAGTACCACGGGGTGTTCTCCGAGTTGCCCGCCAAAATGAGAAAGGCCGCCGATGAGGTTGCCAAAGCAGCGGCTGACAACACCAAGCACCAGGTGAACCTTGGGCTGGTGCAGGCTATTGAAAAAATGGGGCCGCAGATCGGCGAGGCCCTGGTCGGTCACGCCAAGGCCCTTCACCAGGTGGACCAGGCCAAGTGGATTGGCGCCGTGGTGCTTGGGGTCGCACTGGCGTTCGCCGGAACGGCCTGGCTGACGCACACCTCGGGCTATTCAAGCGGGTTTGAAACCGGCAAGGCGGCGGGCTACCAGGCGGCGACGGATGAAAAAGCCATGGCGGCCTGGGCCAACACCGATCAGGGGCGCCTGGCCTACGAGCTGGCCCAGGCCGGCAACTTGGAAATGCTGGCGCATTGCAATGGCCAAGGCTGGAATCTGTCAAAAGGGATTTGCCTCCCCTACCCGTACCAAGATGGCAAGGGCAACTCGGTGACAGGTTGGCATGTTGGAAAATCTGCGGGTGGCACACCGTCCAGGAAACTTAACGTGTCCTGGTTCGATAGCCTGTTTGGCAGTGATGCTTGAAAAAGTCGCAGCGGCAATCTCTGGGGTCGTCGGTTGGGCCCAATGTGCCTGCGGTCACCTATTTCGCAATGCCGAGAAATACCGCCAGGCAGCGCTCGATCTCCAGCATGCCCTCAGCGTTCAGATGCCCGAAAGCCTCCCCGAGTTTGTCTTTTTTGACGGTCATGGCCTTGTCCACCATCACCTGAGACGGCTTTTGCAGCCCGTTCTCTGGGTTGGGTTGCACGGTCACGCGCAACAGCGGCGCAGCCACCAAGGCGCTCGACACCAAAAGAACAGTCACGCTCGCGTGCTCGTTGAACTGGTCGGATTGAATGATTAAGGCAGGCCTGGGTTTGCCAAAATCGCCCTGCATGGCAATGGTGACGAAGTCGCCCCGCCTCATGCGCTCCAGCCGTCCGCATCGGCCAGGGCATCATCCATGAAGTCGAGCAGGTCCACGTCAGCCATGTCAGCCTGCGCGGCCAGCCTGGACTGACGGCGGCACTCGGCCGCGAAGTCAGGACGCCGGGTGTCAGGCACCCAGATCTGAACCGGGCGCAGCCCGGCCATGCGCAGTGCATCACGGCGCTTTTGAACGCGTACAGCCACGGAAAGAGCCATCGCAAACCTCCTGTTCGTTAGTTACATGTAACTAATTTAGCAGATTTATAGGTTACATGCAACGCCTACTGAGGTCATCACAGGAAACAGAATTTAAAGCACGCCAAAGGATTCGCCATCGAGGGTTAACGCGGTTTTGCGAGTGGTTTCACTTTTGCGGCTGCATCCTTTTCTCGACACTCATCAACTTTGCGAAGCCGATGCGAGAACGGTTTTTGAAAAGGCCGCAGGTGCTGCACTGGACTTGGAAAGGATGAATTCTCGGAAAAGCTACTCGAAAACAGTCGTTTGTGAGCGCCTTCAGAGGGCTACATCGTTACCGTACTTTAAATTCCGTTTCCTGTGACGACCCCAAGTTGCGGTTGTAAGCCCAGCCCAGCGAAATCTTTAGATGTGCGTCGATGGGCGACGGAATTTTCTGGGGTTCCGGCTTAGAACCCCAAACAGCTGCTAAACCGTTTTTTCAGCACCGATAGGGGGTTGGGGTTAGGCGTAATGGAAAAACAGCTGCACGGCCCGGAAAACAGCGCGCAGGTGTACTTGTTGCCTTCCCGATCCAAACAAATCCGGCAACACCCGTGCCTTCGGTGTGTATACCGTTTGCAGCATGTAGCGAAGCGGTAACTCCCCGGTTGCTTGATTTATCACTGAAAACCGGCTGCTGGGAGCGACCTTGTGTCGCGGGCGAAGCCCTAGAACGTTACTGGACTTCAATTTCGGCGGTGGCCGTCTTGTGCGGGACACGAAGTGCCCGCACTGGGGCGCCTTCTGTACCCCTTGGGGTCTGGAGTGTGTCCGTTTCCCAACCTGTGCCGGTATTTTTCAATTTTCTGACTGAGGCCGATTAGCGTTCCTACGAGTCTCGGGATAGGGAACCCTTCAGGGTTCCCTATCCCGATCCCTTTGCAGGACACAACGCGGATTGGGTTTTCCACAGGTGTTTGAGGCCCTATAGCGTTAAAGAATTAATAAAGTTAAAAAATGCGCGCGCGCGTTACGGTTGTAAAGACTGTATTTTTTTTATTATTAATCAACAACTTAGAAAGGACACTGGTGGGTGAAATGACGATAGCTTGGTGGGTGAAATGACGTGCCTATCCACAGGAAAAGGTGGGTGAAATGACGTGCCCATCCACAGATCAGCGGCGCAAGTATGCGAAATGACGTGACCGCCTGGCTCTAGCTTCAGCGGTGGGTGATATGACGTGTTTCAGTGCTCGCTGACGTGCTTTGTGATGCCACGGATGAGACGTCCATCATCACCCGCATAAAACTTCACCTTGTCGTCATCGGTGAGCATCATTCGGTACTCTGGCAAGCTGTCGTCAGCCTCGATGGCACGGATAGCGCGACGAAACTCTTTGAGCGTGGATTTGCTGCCTACCTTCTCTTGCAGAAGCGCCAGACCAATCTTCCATTCCTTCTGATGGCCGCAGTGTTTGCGTGCTATCTCGTAAAGCCGTCGTGCAAGCGGCTTGCGCAGCCTGAAATAGTCTGGGTGAATCGTCAGCACCTCGAACGCTGAAACAGCGTTGTAGAGCCACTCTGAAAGAGTTACTTCAACAGCGACCATGCGCCCATTAGTAGGCGACTTGTCGATGATTTTCCAGCGGTCAATGATACCGAAGCCTTCCTTGATGCGTTGTCCACCAGTCTTGATGTCAGTACTGATGGAAGTCCCACGTAGTCGCTCGAAAGCCTCTTGCAGCAGCTTGTACCCCTCCCCGCTCGTTTGCCTATTGGTCGTAACGAGGAAATCATGCACGGTAAAGCGGACGGTACGATTCTTCGCGTCATCTCGACCTCTGTTCAGCGCTTCGGTAAGTTGGCTGACGACATAGATCAGCACGTCTTTGTCATGCTGGGTTGCCCGGCCAAGCACCGAAGGCGTTACTTTGATTGACTTGTTTCCGTCCTTACTTTTCCACTCCCAAATACTTATATCGGGCTTTGTTGAGAGTGTGAAGACCGGGGCCTCCATGCTCGCGCCATCGTCCTTCATGGCGTAATCGAACATGTCGGCGAGAAAAAAATCTCTGTTGGGGTGGCGTTGCCGTATTAGCCCTTTCTCTGGCTTCTGCAGGTCGCCTACGCCAGTGATCGTCGTTCGCTTTTCGGCAGCTTTCCACTGCGCCTCAATCTCCTTAAAGAAGTTCTCTAATTCAGCCTCAACTTCTGTGCGTTTTTCTTGCAAGTCAAGGATGCTTTTACGCAGTGCTGTTGCCTCTTCGGTTTGTGACTTTCCGCCGCCAGCCAGTTTTGCTAATGCTCGATGAGCACCGATAATTTGGTCTGACAGTTCACGATGCTGCGCTCGCCTTTCCTGATGGCCGGCTGCGTATTCTTCTTCAAGCGTTGGGCCATCAACATCGTGCAACTCTTGCCGCTTGTAAGAAGTTTGATCTCCAATATCTCGGCGAGTTTTTTGAACAAGAGCCAGTTCGCGTTCCATTAAATGAGTTGCTTCGTCTTTGCCTGCGCCAATTCCCCACGCCTGGCTGATTTGCCTGTTTAAAGCTAAGTACTTGACCATTTCTACGTCATACAAGGCGTCAAGTTGCTCAATTTTGGCTTTGATTTCCCTCCGCAGCGCGGTTTTGAATGCGTCGTCAGCATCGGTCATTTTGGTAGCCTTGTACTCAGCCATGATCTTTGTCGTTTCCCGTTTGAAATGCGATTTATCGTGTTTCTGTATTTCCGTATTTCTGCAAAAGTAATACGCGCACTTCATCAACTATTTTGCTCCCACGCATGGCACATTGAGCTTTAATGGCACGGTGTAGGCTCTCCGGGATGTCGATAGTGAGCCGCTTCATGGCTTCGGCTTCACCGGCATCGCGGCTATCTACCCATGCATCCGCAGCGACTGGGGCAGGCTTATTTGTCGGCTTGGTACCAAAGGCTATTTTCTTAGCGCTCATTTTGCGTACTCCATCAATTCCATTGCTACGGCCTCGATCTCAGCCACAGCTGGGCCGTTCGGATCAATTTCAAAAATGGCTTGCCCTTGAGCTGCGGCTTCTGCGAAGACCACACGTTGGGCTACGCTGGCGTTAAGGACGTGGACCGGATATGCGGCCAGGGCTTCGCGCACGTCGCGACCAATCGCCGTATTTGTAATTTTACGATTTACCAGAAACACAGATTTAATGTTTTCTTTATAAATTCGCGCTTCGTCGATCAGCTTCACGACTTCTTCGGCTGCCCAGATGTCGTAGGGACTTGGTTGAACGGGAATTACAACCACATCAGAAGCCATGATCGCGGACCGAGCCAGGTCGGTGACTCGTGGCGGGCCGTCAATAACGATGTGGTCATAACCTTGACCGATCTGGCCGATTTCTTTATGTATGGATGGTCGAGGAAAACCAACAACAGTAAAGAGGGGAGGACCTTGACGGGCCGCAGCCCAATCAAGGGCGCTTCCCTGGGGATCTGCATCGATTAGCAAGACTCGCGCCCCAGTGCGCGCCAGGCTTGCGGCTAGGCAGATACTGAGGGTGCTTTTTCCAACTCCACCCTTCTGATTTAAAAAACCAAAAATCATTTTTTTACCTTTTATGTTTTTCTGTTTATGTAATTTTACAGAAAACATTAAATAAGGTCAACCTTGATCTGAACATTTGTAAAGGGCGGAACGATGCATCTTCAGCAACTCGGCCGTTTCTTTGATGGTGCAACCGTTCTGCTTGGGGTCGCTCAGAAGTGACGGGCAGCTTTGGCCCAGGTTCTTAAAAAGTTCATGGAATTTCAAATGCCTGGGCGATGGCAAAGTGCCTTAGCTGGTGCACATTTTTGAACTCAAAAGTTAGTTTGCCAACTTTGAGCCAGGCGCAAAACCTGTTGTACTGGCTTTTGAGACCGGATTTATGAGGTTTTTAGCCCGAGTTCACAACTTACAAGTTTTGAGCCAACCACCTTGCTGGCGTTCCGAGCGGATGCTTCAGAACACTTGGCAAAGAGCATGGCGCGCAACAGTTTCTCGGGCGCAATGCCGGGCCGCCCGCACTTGATGTGCGCCTCGTACATTGCGGCAAACAGCGCCTCTGTGGTGGTCAAGTTATTTCGGACAACTTAATAGGTGGGTTGAGTTGCCGATTTATGCTCGAAAGCATTGGGTGACAAGTACCCCAGTTTGGAGTGCAGCCGCACGGAGTTGTAGAAGTTGACGATGTAGTCAGCCACGTCATGGATGGCCTCGCCGTGGTTGGCGTAGTCGCGTTGCCAGACCCGCTCCATTTTCAGACTCAGGAAGAAGCGCTCCATGACCGAGTTATCCCAACAATTGCCTTTGCGGCTCATGCTGCCCACCAGGCCATGCTTTTTCAGCAGCCCTTGATGCTCTGCGCTGGCGTACTGAGTACCCCGGTCGGAATGCACGACAAGACCGTTGGCGGGATTGCGCTGCCCGATCGCCATTTGCAAGGCGGTGCATACCAGCGTTGCAGGCATCGAAGGGGCCATGGCCCAGCCAACGATTTTGCGTGAATGCAGGTCCAGCACCGCCGCCAGGTACAGCCAGCCGCTGCGGGTACGAATATAGGTGATGTCGCATACCCAGGCCCGATCGGGCTTGGGCTGCTCGAACTGCCGCGCCAGCACGTTGGGTAGGCGTAAGGATTCGTTCGTAAATGAGTAAGATCGCCCGCAAACCTGCACCAGGCTTAGGTTTCGAACCCGACCCCGTAGTCCACAGGGTGGGGATGACGCTCTTTCATTTCGTAAAGTCCAAAGCGATTGAGGTGATGCGTTCGGTAGGGGCTCAGCCTGGCAAGCAGCTCCGGCGTGAGTTTCATGCCATCCGTTTGCAGTTCCTTCAACGCCTGCGTAATGGTGTGGCAATTGTGGAAGATCACCAGGTTGGAGATCAGGTGGTTGTACTTGATGACCTTGAGTTGATCGTCGCGAACGTTGTGGGTGATGGTGTCGGCGCCAAAATAGGCCCACTGGGCAAAATTGTTGAAGCCTTCGCACTTGTTTTGCGCGGCCTGAATGATGCGGCGCAAGTCCTCATCGCCAATGTAGTCGAGCAGGAACGTGGTGCGAATCACCCGCCCGAGCTCGCGGAACGCGAAGTACAGTTTGTTTTTGCGGCTGGCCGTGCCAAGTTTTCGCAGCACCGTCGAGGGTGAAATCCGTCCGGCCCGGATGGACTGGGCGACTTGCAGCATGTCGGGCAAGTGGCAGGCGATCAGGTCCCAGTCGATCGCTTCTCCGGTAAACAAGGTGTCGATGTGCTGGTACGCCTCCTGAGGCGTGGGCCTGTACCATTTGAGATCCTTCCAGTTGCGTATGCGTGGCATCAGCTTGATGCCCAGCAGGAAAGCCAATGCGTAGACTGGCGCACTTTGCGCCTGCGTGTCGCCGTGCAAGATGTCGGGCTGAACGTCCGATGTGTTTTTGCTCAGGCCATCGAGGATGTAGATTGCCTCCCAGACCCCGCAGGGAATGAAGTGCGAGAACAGGGCGATATAAGCATCGCTGACGTGATAGTAGGCAATGCCGCCATGGCCACCGTAGCGGATGTGCCGCTCGGACAGCAGGTTGTTTTCGTACAGGTTCCACTGGGTGCCGTCGGCCGCAGCGCGCCGGGTGTCACCCCAATACCGAGGCAGCTGGAACTGGTTATAAGCGTTGATGGTGTCGGTGATCGCCGCCTCCAGTTTTTCAGTGCTCGCCTGGCGCTGATCGACGAAAGAGATCTGCCGCGCGCTGATGTCGGCGATATTGCGGGCGGTCTGGGTCGGACCCAGTCCGGTTCCGTATGCAAACGTGGTCAGGATTTTTCGCCGCGCCTCTTCCTTGAGTTTGCCCTGGTGTCCGCTGAGCGGCCCAAGATGCCTGTCCCAGCCGATCCATTGCGACGTATCGACGAGTACATCGAGCAGCGACAGTCCCAGCGCATCGAGCTTGCCCGTCAAGGCCTGGTCCAGCAGCGCGAACCCTTCGGGAAGCGGCGCCTTGGCATGGCGCCCCAGCTTCGCACGGCCTTCAATGATTCTGAAGAATGGATTTTCAGGATACAACTCGTCGGCCTTGCGCGCGGCCGCCTCCAGGAGGCCCCGAACGTGCTGCACGAACGCATTGTCCTGAACCGGCAGGCCGACCTCCTGGCCATACACCTCACGGGTGCGCGCGCACTCGTCCAGCGGCACCAGCTCATCGCGAAAGTCGGCGTATTCATTAGCGCCCACCACGCACATATCGCCCGATTTGAGTTCCCGAACCATCTGCGCGCAAACGCAGGCCTCGAACTGGCGCCGATGCAGCCGCGTGGGCGCTTCGCGCTGGGCCATGCCCGTGATGAGCTGCCACCATTTTTCCGGTACCCAGCCCAAGTCTGGCAAGCTCAAATAAGCAGCGGTTGCGCTTTGCAGCACGATCCACTCGCCCGAGCGTCCCCGCTGCGCGAGCATGAAGGTCAAGGCGCGCTCGAAGCTGGCATCCTGGCTGGTCGAGACGAATCGCAGTGCGCTCAGGATGCGCAGCAATTCGCTGCGCCTGCTGGCAAAGACAGGCGCCATGAAGCGGCATTCGTTCTTGCCACCGTATTGCGCGTGCAAGCGCGAGAATTCGCACAGGTCGGGCCGCGAAGCGATGGTCTGGCGAACGGCCAGCAACTGGGCTTGGCCAGGCTCGTCCGACTTCAACACGGCATCGAGCGATGCGTAGCGACGCAAAATCTCGTCGGTCTTTGCCTGGTTGTCCATCAAATACTGCTGCAATGCTTCTGTGGCCGCCTGCGATACCCGGCTCATCTGTTTGCAAAAGATGTTGCACAGGTCATCGGTCACGACGCCGAGTCGATGATGCAGCACGGCCAATGTCACCGCGTACCGTTTGGAGGCTGCCAGGTCAGCCATGCTGGCAGCGTCCAGCGCATTGCCCTCCAGCGCCCATTGACTGACCTTGATGAGCGGAACCGATTTGAGGATCGCGTTGTAGCGGGAAAGTGCGCTCAACTGCTCAAAGCGTGCCAGCAGCTCGCGCATGCCGTGAACGGTTGGCTTGACGGGGTCTTGCTTGAGGTCGTTCCAAGGACTGACCCGCCGGGGATTGTCCCCGACGACAAACAGCGCATCGAGAAATACCTCGCCAGTTTCGCCCAAGACGCCATGGACCTGCCCGTACAGGGTGTGATTGGCCGCTGCGCGAGCCGCGCGTGCTTGGCGCACCAGGGTGTCGAAGGCGGGCAACTCGTAGCGGCTTCGGACCAGCATCTCGATGCCGACGTTGACGATATCTGCCACATCCTCTTTGGTCATCGCCGCATCGTTGAGCGCTTCGCACAGCAGCGCCTTGCCAGCGGCCCCAAAAGGCTGGACGTCGAGAAATTTTCGCACTGCCGCCAAATGCTTTCGGCGCGCCTGGGACTCATCGTAGCGGCGCAAGTCCTCGCGATCAATGCGCCGCCCCATGGCGGTGGCGATATGCTCGATGATCACGGGCGGAATCTGGCTCGACACTACGAAATACCCCAGGCGCTGGAAGGACTTGAGCAAAAGCACAAAACCCAGTCGCGTCGTGGGTGCGCGCGCGGCGAGGGCGCCACAGGCTTTCTCCTCCTGCGTTGGCGTGTAGAAGCGCTCCAGCTCCGCAGGCGATGGGCGACTTTTAAAGCGCGGATAGGCGGTATCGCTGGGTTGCAAGTGGGACGGTCCTGGCGGTTTGAAATCTGAGGCTGTATCGTTTAAAGTAAACTTTATCTGGACCGTCATTCTGGCGCGGCCCCATGCGCCCTGGCGGGCGGTTTTGCGCGAAGGATTCAATTGGGACAGCGAGCGGCTCTTTACTGCCGGGTTTCCACGGCGGACCAGACCTGCGAGCGCCAGGAAGTCGATCTGCGGGCGTTTGCTGCCAAGGCTGGCTTTGAGGTCGTTGGGGTCTGGAAGGAAACGGCTTCGGGCGCCAAGGATGATCGCGCCCAGCGCAAGAAGGTCATGGCGCTGGCCCAGGCGCGCGATGTCGATGTGGTGCTGGTGACCGAGCTGACCCGCTGGGGGCGCTCGACGATCGATCTGTTTCACACGCTGGGCGAACTCCAGGCGTGGGGCATTTCCCTGATCGCCCAGACGGGCCTGCAGTTCGATCTGGGCACGCCGCAGGGCAAGCTCATCGCCTCGCTCATGTCCGTCCTGGCCGAGTTCGAGCGCGATCTGCTGCGCGAGCGGGTGCGCTCAGGGATTGCTGCGGCACAGGCGCGCGGCGTGCGCTTTGGGCGCCAGCCTGGTCAGCGCGTGAAAGCCGATCGCCATCAAAAGCGTGCGCTGGAGCTGGTGGCTGCCGGGCAGTCGTACCGGGAGGTCGCGCTGCGCCTGGGCATCAGCAAGAACACGGTGCTGGACATCGTCAAGCGCGACCGCGCGAAACAGGCAGCGCTTACAGGCTGAGGCTCAGTGAATAGTTGCACCAAAACGCATCTTCAAATCACTGAAATCCAAGCCTGGCGCGGGTTTGCGGGCGATCTTACTCATTTACGAACGAATCCTTACGCCTACCCACGTTGGGCGAGACGGCCAAGCCGTGCCGGCTGTCGGTGGTGTGCATGAATTTTCGCTTCCAAACCGCACGCAAGCCATTGGCTCGCATTAGGGTTCGTACCCGGCGGCGTCCCATGGTCACGCCTTGCTGCTTGAGCACTGCGCACAGCCTACGGCTGCCGTAGGCGCGGCCACTGGCGGCAAAAGCGGCTTTCAAGTGAACACTGTCGGCGCACGCCACGGGTGCTTGGCAGCTGCGCAGGCGAGCGGCGTAATACCCCGAGTGACTGACGCCCAGAACCCGGCACACCTGGCTTACGGGTACGGCCTTCTTTTGCAACTGCTCCACGAGTTGGTAGCTCATCTGAGTTCGCGGGCAAAGAAGGCCGATGCTTTTTTTAATATTTCCACATCGCCTCGCAGTTGGCGATTTTCCGATTCGAGCTGGCGAATGCGCTGCTGCTCGGCGGTGATAGGTTTGCCGATACCAGGCAAACCGGCCTGCTCGGCTTCAAACTGGCCGAGCCAGCGCCTGACGACACTTTCCACAAGGTTCATGTCTTGGCAAACCTGCCCGACACTCAGGCCTTGGGCCTTGATCATCTGAACGACCTGGAGTTTGAAACTCGCATCAAAGCTTCTTCTGAATTTTGGATTCTTCACGTCTTGCGCCATTTAGGTTTGGAAAAAACCTATCGTTGTGTCCGTTTAAATTAGACCACCACACTCCATCTTCACCAACGCCTCGTTGACCATCTGGCGTATCAGGCGGTGCGGATGATTGCCCGGGACAAAGTCGTGAAGCGATGCCTCGTAAAGGGGTTTCAGATAAAAGTGTCGGCCCCGCGCATGAGATTGATATTGACTTCTACTGGATAAAAAAAGACAGATTCAGTTTATTGATTGATTGAAGCGTCAAGCTGACCAACTTCGCTTCGAGGTACGGGTATTAAGCGGTCTTTTAGGTAGGGGTCACTTCAGGAAACGGATCACAGCGTACGTTAAGCCGGGGGCATTGGCCGCAAGGGTCTGAATTTGCCCGCACCGACCTTGGCACTGCTTTTCCAGAGGTAGTCGCCCGTCAGGTTGATGTGTTCCCACCCCAGGGGCGACAGGAACTGAAGCAGCGCCTCGTCCACGGGCTTTGCATGACCACGCAGCGCGTTGACGGCCCGCTCCAGATACACCGTATTCCAGAGGACAATGGCCGCCGTGATGAGATTCAGGCCGCTGGCGCGGTAGCGCTGCTGCTCAAAGCTGCGGTCGCGGATTTCCCCCAGCCGGTGCAAGAACACCGCCCTGGCCAGCGCGTTGCGCGCCTCGCCCTTGTTCAGTCCGACTTGCACACGCCGGCGCAGCTCCACGCTTTGCAGCCAGTCCAGGATGAACAGCGTGCGCTCGATGCGCCCGAGCTCGCGCAAGGCGATGGCCAGGCCATTTTGGCGCGGATAGCTGCCGAGCTTTCTGAGCATCAGCGAGGCCGTCACCGTGCCCTGCTTGATGGAGGTGGCCAGTCGCAAGATGTCATCCCAGTGAGCGCGAATGTGCCTGATGTTCAGCCTGTCGCTGCTGATCATTGGCGCGAGCGCGTCATAGCTGGCATCGCCCTTTGGGATGAAGAGTTTGGTGTCGCCCAGATCCCGGATGCGCGGCGCAAAGCGAAAGCCCAGCAGGGGCATCACACCAAAGACGTGATCGGTAAAGCCTGCCGTGTCGGTGTAGTGCTCCTCGACCGCCAGGTCGGACTCGTGGTACAGCAGGCCGTCGAGCACGTAGGTGGAGTCGCGCACGCCGACGTTGACCACCTTGGTGCTGAAAGGCGCGTACTGGTCGGAGATGTGGGTGTAGAGCGTGCGCCCCGGATCGCTGCCGTACTTCGGGTTGATGTGGCCGGTGCTTTCGGCTCGGCCGCCCGCCTTGAAGCGCTGGCCGTCCGATGACGATGTGGTGCCGTCGCCCCAGTTCCCGGCAAACGGTTGACGCAGCTGCGCGTTGACGAGTTCTCCCAGGGCCGCTGAGTAAGTTTCGTCCCGAATGTGCCAGGCCTGCAGCCAGGACAGCTTGGCGTAGGTCGTGCCGGGGCAGGACTCAGCCATCTTGGACAGGCCGAGATTGATCCCATCGGCCAGGATCGTCGTGAGCAGCAAGGCCTTGTCCTGGACTGGGACACCGGTTTTCAGGTGCGTGAAGTGCCGGGTGAAACCGGTCCACTCATCGACCTCCATCAGCAACTCCGTGATCTTGACGTGCGGCAGCAGCGCGGCCGCCTGGTCGATCAGGCTCTGGGCGGCGTCCGGCACCGCCGCGTCCAGCGGCGTGACCTTCAGGCCCGACGCCGTGGTGATGATGGCATCGGGCAGCTCGTTGGCCGCCGCCAGTCGGTTGACCGTGGCAAGCTGCTGCTCCAGCAGCGACAGGCGCTCCTGCAGGTACTGCTCGCAATCGGTGGCAACGGCCAGCGGCAACTGGCTGGCCAGCTTCATTGCGGCAAACTTCCCGGCCGGCACCAAGTAGTCCTCGAAATCCTTGAACTGGCGCGAGCCCTGCACCCAGACATCACCCGAGCGCAGCGCGTTCTTGAGTTCGGACAGCGCGCACAGCTCGTAGTAGCGCCGGTCGATGCCCTCGTCAGTCACAACCAGCCTGGCCCAGCGCGGCTTGACGAACGCGGTCGGCGCGCCGGCAGGCACCTTGCGGGCGTTGCCGGCGTTCATGCCGCGCAGCACGTCGATAGCCTCAAGCACGCCCCTGGCAGCAGGCGCCGCCCGCAGCTTGAGTACCTCCAGGAATTGCGGCGCATAACGGCGCAGCGTGGCGTAGCTCTCGCCGATGCGGTCGAGGAAATCGAACTGCGCAGGCTGCGCGAGCTTTTGCGCTTCCCCGACGCTGGCCGTAAAAGCGTCCCAGGAAAGGACGGATTCGATGGCCGCGAAGGGATCCGTACCGCTTTGCTTGGCTTCGAGCAGGGCCTGGCCGACGCGTCCGTACAGGCGCACCTTGTCGTTGATGGCCTTGCCCGAGGCCTGGAATTGCTGCTGGTGTTTTTTCTTGGCCGCATTAAACAGCTTGCCGATGATCCGATCGTGCAGGTCGATGATCTCATCGGTGACGGTGGCCATGCCTTCGATGGCCAGCGCCACCAGGGTAGCGTAGCGCCGCTGCACCTCGAACCTGCTCAGGTCAGCGGGCGTCATCTGGCCGCCCTCGCGGGCGATTTTGAGCAGCCGGTTCTGATGGACCAATCGCTCTATGCCTGCTGGCAGGTCCAACCCCTGCCAAGCCTTGAGGCGCTCGATGTGTTCGAGCATGTGCCGCGAGTTCGGCTTGGGCGGCGACTGGCGCAGCCACGCCAGCCACGTCGCCTTGCTGCCTTCCTTGCGCTTGAGCAACTCGTCCAGGCGCTGGCGGTGACCGGCCAACAAGGGGTCTGTCAGTGCAGCGTAAATGCGCCGATTGGCGCGGGTGATCGCCTCGGCGCAGATGCGTTCAATAACGCCGACCGATGGCAGCAACACGTTTTTACGACGAAGGCCCTCCACCAGTTCACTTGCCAACACGATGCCCTTATCGGTTTGCCATGCCAGATCCTCCAGGCTTTGAATGCTGGCACGGTAATGTCGGGTTGTGAAGGTGTGGAAACCGAAGATCGATTGCAGCTCAAGCAAGTGTTCACGGCGCGTTTCGGCACGCTGACCATACTCAGCCCAGCACTCTGGCGCTACCTTGAGTTGTGCGGCCACCATACCCAGCAACGGTGCGAAAGGCTCCTCGTCTTTTTCCAATATCACGCCAGGATGGCGCATGTAGCAAAGCTGGACGGCAAAACCCAGCCGGTTCGCTGGTTTGCGATGCTGGCCAATAATTGACAGGTCGAGTTCACTGAGCGTGTAGTGCCGGATGAGTTCATCCTGGGTAGCGGGCAGGGCAAGCAGGCTGCCTGACTCGGCGGCAGAAAGAATAGAACGACGTGGCATGGGGACTTCTTGGAAACGTAGGATTTTGAGAGGCTTTGCCGTGTGCCTCGTGCCGCACGCAGAATCAAGGCTCTTCCATTCTCAAAAATAGTTCTTGAAACTATATTCTCTAAGCTCTACCATAGCAACGAGTTTTGAGAAGGAAGACAAGATGAAACAACGCAATCGTGGTCCGGCATGCTGATTGGCTATGCGCGCGTCTCTACGCTGGATCAAAACCTTGATCTTCAGATCGACGCACTGACCAAGGCGGGCTGTCAGAGGCTCTTTGATGACAAGATGAGCGGCAGCCGGGCCGAGCGGCCCGGTTTGGCCAAGGCGCTAGAGATGCTGCGTGAGGGCGACACCCTGGTCGTGTGGAAACTCGACCGGCTGGGCCGCAGCGTCAAGCACTTGGTGGATATGGTCGGCCAGTTGCACCAGCAGGGCGTGCATTTCAAGAGCCTGACCGATGCCATCGACACAGGAACACCCTCAGGCCGATTCTTCTTTCACGTCATGGCCAGTCTGGCCGAGATGGAGAGGGAGTTAACAGGAGAGCGCACCCGTGCAGGGTTGGAAGTCGCCCGCCAGCTTGGCCGCAAGGGCGGGCGCAAGCGGAAAATGACCGACAGCAAGATCGAATCAGCCAGAAAACTACTGGTCAGCGGCGTCCCACCGCGCGACGTGGCCAAGAACCTGGGCGTGTCCGTACCAACTCTGTACCGCTGGATTCCAGCCTCCTCGCAGGCTTAACGTACGTTGTGATCCGTTTCCTGAAGTGACCCCTTCTTGCGAAGCCGCGCCAGCGTCGTGCCGGTCAATGCGTTGAAGGTGCGATGGCACGTCTGGCAGCGATAGCGCTGCAGCCCGCTGACCTGACCATGCCGGTCAAGCTCGGTGCCATGGCAGTGCGGGCAGCTGCGCGGGTGCTCCGATCTGGGCGACTCGATGACGGCCAGCACTTTTTGCTCGCCGCCATCGAGCGTATCAAGCCGCTTTCGGAGTAACTCGCGCTGGTGCAACGTGAGCCGGGCTACTTGTTTCAGCAATCCATTGAAAGTCTCGGCATTCATGATGGCTACCTCCTGGCAGGGTTCGCTGTGAATCTACTCCTCTGGAACAAAATTTCCACATTTAACGGTGACATAGCCTCTTGGGTTGGTTCACGTGCAGCGACTTTTTTTCAGCTCTGACCGTAGTGTTTATTGCCGTATTCAGGTCTGCAACGCGACGGTGTAGGCATCCAGCATTTCAGGGCTCGCCACGCAGATGCGCACCCATTGCACCGAGCCATCCTGCTCAACATGACGTTTGAGCACCTTGGCCGTGATCTGCGCTGCCAGCGCGGGCGGAAACTTGAACACGCCCGTCCCGATGGCAGGCATGACCAGTGAGCGAATGCCGTATTTTTGTGCCACGGTCATCATGGCCTCAAGGGCGTCCTCCAAAATCTTTTCTGCTTCGTCATGGTTGATGTAAGAAGCCGCACGGACATGGATCACCCATGGGTTGGGTAGTTTGAAGCCTGGTGAGACGAACGCGTGGCCGAAACCCAAGGGCGCAAACGGTTGGCAAAATGCTTCTAGCCCAGGCCCCGCCGCCGTGTGGATCGCGCCAGCCACGCCCGAGCCCAAGCGCAAATTGGCATTGGCTGAGTTCACCACTGCCTGCGCATCGGACTGCCTGACGATGTTGCCGTAAATTACTTCGGTTTTCATGAGGCTGCGCCTGTGCAACGATTGTCATCCACGGTGCAGACGATGCCGGTCGCCAGAATGCTGATTTGCAGGTTTTCCCCCAGCAGGGAATCGGCGTTTGCGTCATAGATGAGATAAGCAGCTTGCGATTGGTGAGCTCGGATGATTTTTATCACCGCTGTGACATCCTTGGATTCCAGCCAACCCGCACCGCTTCTGATGGACACGAAAATGCCTGTGGCCTGAACCAGTGCAGAGCTACCCAGCAGTGGATGTGCAATGGCCCGTCGGACGGATTGCTCAATCCGGTCATCGCCCGACGCGGTCCCAAACCCCAGCGCCGTAATGCCGATTTGACTCAAGATATGCTGTATATCCTCAAAATCGACCCCCACAATTCCATTGTTGTGAAACGACTGGGTAAAGGTGCAGTACAGGCTCAAAAACGTCATGTCAACTTGTTGCGTGATGCCTTCGTTGGCGGCCTGGAGCAAGAGATCGTTGTCCAGTATGAATACCGTGTCGCCGTTTTGCCTGAGGGCAGCCATGCCACTTGATGCATTTGCAAGCCGCTGGATCACTTCAAACGAAAAGGGGGTAATCGCCACAGTGATCGCAGAGATTTCTGCGCTCCTGGCGAGTTGTGCAACAAGCGGCGCGACACCCGACCCAGTGGGGTCACCCATATCGGCCAGGATGAAAACCAGGTCGAACGGCTTGAGCGCCGCTTCGATGATCGGCTTATAAGGTATGGCTATTGCTCGCGCTTCGTGCGGTAGGACCGGCTGCTCGAGTCCTTCACAGATCAAGATGGTTTGATCGGCGCAGACGTTATGCATCGACGAATGTCCGGCGTCCGTGGCGATTTCAATGGCCCTGTACAGATCCGGAAACTTTCCAGCCAGTCTGTGCAGCATGGCCCCCGCCCCAACGCCGACTGCGACAAGTCCGATACGTGGTGCCACGATGCCTGGCAGTGCGGAGACTGAACCCAGCTTGATGGGTTTCCGATGATTCATCGCTTTCTTTCTTGGGGTAAATGATCAAGTTAATGTGCGCTACATGTACGACAACATGTGTCGTATTGAAACCCGCCGCATCTCGATATGCTGGCCGCTTTGAAGCGACACTTCTTAACGCACCTGGGCCGGACAATAGGCTTTCATGAAAAGAAGGTATTCATGAAATTCCCACGTTGCCATCAACGTGCAAAGCCCATAGCGACACCCGCCAGAGTGGGTTCGCACCGTTGCCTCATCCATAACACCATTTGCAGCTCTTTATGCAAAGTGCACCGTGAAAGAAGACGGCTCAACAGTGATTTGTTTTCTTAATAGATCACTGTTGAGCATGATCCAATGAGAACGTAAAAACAAGCAACTCATACTTCCCCATCAAAAGTCAAACGGTTCAGAAATTCTGATCATCAGCACAAGTTGCTTGGCTATCGCCAGCCTCACGACGTGTACTTCAGCCATGGGATTTTTTTCTCTTCCGGCCATCATTTTGTGAATTGACTTGCATGCCCAAGAGACCTGACACCAAGGAAACCGTCCTACTTGCCCTGGAACTGCTGCGCCGAATCCCACGCCATCGAAAAATTTCAGCGTCCGAATTGCACCGGCAACTTACCAATGCTGGCATTGAACGGGATTTGCGAACCGTTCAACGCCAGTTGGAAATGCTGAGCGCTCACTTCGAAATCGAGCGCGATGAACGCAGCAAGCCCTACGGTTACCGCTGGAAAGAAGGCTCCAAAGGTCTGGCCCTGCCGATGTTGAGCGAGCAAGAATCGCTTTTGCTGACGCTGGCCGAGCAGCACCTGCGCAACTTGCTGCCCGCTAGCTTGATGAAGTCGATGGAAGGCTTTTTTGGACAAGCCCGCTCCAACCTTGAACCCTGTGCCAACAGTCAACGCGAGCGCGAGTGGCTGTCAAAGGTGCGGGTAGTCAACACCACACAACCGCTGCTGGCGCCTCAAATCAAGCCAGGCGTATTTGAAGAGGTGAGCAATGCGCTGTTTGCCAATCGTTGGTTGAGAGTAGCTTACAAGAATGCACGCGGCAAACAAACCAATGCCGACGTTATGCCCCTCGGCTTGGCCCAGCAGGGGCCACGGTTATATCTGGTTTGCCGCTACCGCGATTATGAAAACGAACGCAGCTTGGCACTGCACCGCATCGTTTCGGCAGAAGCGTCCATACACATGTTTGAACGACCCAAGTGGTTTGACCTGCAGCAATACGACGATGACGGACGCTTTGGGTTCGGAGATGGCAAGCGTATTCGCCTCAGCTTTTTGATCGATAAAAAAGCGGGTTTCCACTTGCTTGAGTCTCCGCTGTCACTTGACCAAGAAGTTAAAGAAGCTGGAGATGAGTATGCAATCAATGCAACAGTGGTGGAAACGGCGCAGTTGGATTGGTGGCTACGGGGGTTTGGTGAGCAATTAAGAAATGTTGTTAAAGAAAAAATAATAATGAAAGACACGCATGACAACTATATAACATCTACCTCATAAAATTTGATCGCTGATCAAATATATAATTTTTAAAAATATTTAATAAAAAATACAAGTTAATATGCGAACGCAAATTATTATAGATGACAATGTCGTTCCTCAACTTCTGACAACTGCTATTGAGGCCTATGAGTTTGAGCATCAAACTCATAGTAAAGGACGATCCAAAATAAAATTAGAAACATTTGGACTTCTTTGGGGTTATTCCCTGCCTGAAAGAAAAAACAAACCAGCTCAGTTGGTAGCCATCATGTCTACTGTAGAAACATCCGCACTAAGGCATGGCGACTGGGTAAAACCAAACACAAAGTCTATATTAATGAAGCGTGAGTTTTTTTGCGAACATTGGCCTCACCTAGACCTGATAGGTACATTTCACTCTCATCCGTATGAGAATTTGAAGGAGGTAAATGACAATAGGGGTTGGCAAGCAAGCGCTGGTGACAAAGAGTATTGGCCCCAATTTCATAAAGATCTCTGTCCAGATATGGATTTGCTTGCTCATTTGGTGGTGACTATTACAGCGCTTAGCCGAAAAGGTACAGCATTACCAAGCCGGTTGACAGGTGGAGAATCTACTTCAGGCTATGTGTTGACCGCCGGCGAACGCAAACTTTGGATAAAGGGTTATTACACAGAAGCGGTTACTACTCATAAATACCTGAATGACGATGGGCAAGAGTCAAGCGGGGATTTGGATGACCAGAACGAAGGTGTCAACATTGCATACAAAACTCAGGAAAAGGATATTTTGCTAATGATTCCATCTGTTGAACAACGCTTCAGCCATGAGTTGTTAAGAACTTAAATATTAATAGGTTCAACGTATTCCATTAACCCAACCTGTGCTGCGCTTATCATAATGACACTGCGAAGAAAAGCTCAGGAGTGAAGTGCAGGGTGGTAGGCCCGGGCCAACTCGACCGCCAAGGACTCCAGCCGCTTGTCCAAAGTCCAGATAAGCGTTTGATCGCTTAGAAGCGCCGAAGCCAGCAGGCTCATGTCAACGAAGCCGCACCCCCGGCCGTACAGGCTGCGGCGCTCGATCAATTCCAAAAGCTCCTCAGGTGTCGCAAGCGGCGTGCTTTCAAGCTCGGCCAGCATGGCAATGATGGCGCGCCGGTTCGGTGGCGTCCCGCAGGCCACTTCCGTCACGACATAGGGGTGGCATACCACCCTGCCCTCTTCCAGCAAAGCTGCCAAGCGCTCGTTGCGCTGCTTGAAGTGGCCCACCCACACAGAGGTATCAACCAGCACGTTCATGAAGCGGGCGCTTCTTCACGCCGACGAGGAGCGACCTCAACATCAGGAGCCTGGCCACCCAAGGCGGCCAGGCGGCGGGCCGTCTGGCGTTGGATGAATGCCTTGACGCATTCCCTGATCAGCTCGGACTTCTCCACGCCAGGCTCTGCCAGTGCCACGGCCTTGGCAAAAAGTTGGTCATCAATCGTCAGTGTGGTCCGCATGGTCAATCTCCTACATCAAAATTAGCATCATTTTGCATCAGATGATGCTTAAAAAAAAGCGTCATCACTGCCGCCCGCCCTTCATTCAACCTTCTTGAGGTGGAATCAAAGCTGCTTTCGTGGCTGCACGACACCCACCCGTTTGTAAAGCGTGGTGCGCGAGACGCCGTAGCGCACGGCGATGTCCTTGACCTGAGCGGCCGGATCGGCCAGCAGTGCCCTGATTTCCCGGATCTGCTTGTCGTTCAGCTTGGGCTTGCGCCCGCCCACCCGGCCCCGGGCACGGGCAGCCGTGAGGCCGGCCACGGTCCGCTCGCGAATCAGGTTGCGCTCGAACTCGGCCAGGGCCGCAAACACATGGAACTGGAGCTTGCCCGAGGCGCTGCCCGTGTCGATCTTTTCGCTCAGGCTTTCAAAAGTGATGCCGCCCTGCTCCAGTTCACCGATGATCTTCACGAGGTCGGACAGAGAACGCCCCAAGCGATCGAGCCGCCACACCACCAGGGTGTCGCCGGCGCGCAGCGCCTTGCGGCAATGCTCCAGCTCGACACGCTGCGACGACTTGCCCGAAGCGGTCTCCTCGTAGAGGGTGATGCAGCCGGAACGGACCAAGGCATCGCGCTGCAGGTCCAGACTCTGATCGTCAGTTGAAACACGGGCATAACCAATACGTTTACTCATACGTTTAACTAACTATGATTGATGAATCAGTTAGTTTACACAGAAGGCCCAAAAAAGGAAGCTTTTCAGGCTTCCTTCAGGCGTGTCAATAAAACGACCGTTTTCCGGAACTTCTATTCCCTGAGCTTCTTAATTCCCTTGTACAAACCATACCCAAGAGCACCAACGGCAATTGGTGCTGCTGCAGTCACTACCAGTCCAGCGGCCATGCCACCGCCGACAAGACTGCCAACAGCAGCTAATCCCGATGTGATGCCTGCGGCACCGAGACCAGCAACAGATCCCATTGCGGAAACCGCGCCAACCGCGCCAACTCCACCAGCCGTTGCACCGGCTGCAGTCGATGCGACTGCTTGAACGTCTTCATCTTTAACTATATCTTCCATCTTTTTAAGCATGTAATTCTCCTCCCCTGGTGATACAAAAGCTAAAGATGGCAGGGTCCACCATTAGATTTAAAAAAAAGTGGTGGCTCCGCAATTCACCGTTTTATTAAAGGAAACCTATTTAGTGACGCTGAATGCGCTCCTTGCGATATCCCACGGTAATGATCTGGTTGTCGCATCCAACCACTGCATAGAGATCTAGATGTTGATCGAGAAGCGGGGCGATGGGGCCGGCGTAGGCATGTACCCGACGGCGTGAAGCCTTGTCGAAGAAAAATTTGGACACGCCGCCGACAGCTTTTTCGCTCGAACCGAGTTGCAAAAGCAGGTCAATCATGAGCGGTGGAATCGCACGCTGCTGGCTACGGATACGTGCGTGTTTGGTAAGCATGGTGAACTCCTAATGGTGGATCGCTGGTAAAGGCCTTGGGGCACTTCGGCGGACAACGTCTGCTGCAACTGCTTCAACTTATGCTTGAGGCGGTGCGCAAATGACCCAGGCCGACATTGCCTGGGTCAAGGCCGATAGTTGTGAAGCTACCGGCAGATAGCCATCAGTTCGGCGTAGCCCTCCAAGGCATGCCGACGAAAAAAGCGTGAGTTTCCTTTGCAAACTTCAGCTCGGCTGCGATTTCCTCGCGTTTGGTGGTGAACGCCAGGGTGTACAGGCTTTTAAGCTTGCTTTGGTAGGCCTCTTCGGTCTTGACTACAGCGATTTCGAACGCACTCTTGGTGTCAGCCCAATATTTGGTGACGCCATCACACATTTGCCTTTCAGCTTGCTGTTTTACCAATCCCTCATGAATTTTCTTGGATAGCTTGGTCTGCCAAGAATCGCCAAATAAGGAGAAAATTGCCAAGACCACACCAACAGCTAGAGCGATACCAAGGGTGATGGGCCCTCCGATGGCGCTGACGAATGTCATCACGCTACCGGCACCGCCCAAACTGATGCCGATACTCGAAAGCCAGCCCACCACCTGCCCTAGGAGGATATAGGCGCCCAGGTTGCTTCCTGCTGCGGCAATGCTGGCCCAAGCCGCCAATGCGCCAATCGTGCCAAGACCCGAGATCGCACTCATGAATGCGACACGCGCATTGAAGTCCCAGCCTCCTGCCTGGAGAGCGGCTTTATCGATAGCCGGACCGTATCCGTCCAAAAAAACTTCAATTTCTTCCCCGAGTTGATTGGCCTTGACCTTAACGCCATCGTTAATAGACTTTTGAAGCGAATCGACCAGATAAGCGGCTGCAAGTTGCTGCGCTTCTTTCTTGTTGTCGTAGCGCCGCTTGATCATGGCTTCAATGGCAAGAGCACTGGTGCGGTCCACGAACGTATTGGCGATGAGTACGTTGCTCTCGTTCGCAAAGTTGTCAATCAAACCATTGATTTTTTGCTGATGGGCCTTCTTCTTTCGCAGGCGGCTGGGCTCACCTTCTTTGATCGCAGTGATCTCAGCCTGGGCTTTCTCTCGTTCATCAAGCGCGGCCTGGAGCCCAGTGATCCACCGATCGCAGCTGCCTGTAGCCTCCGCTTTAGCAAGCAGGACGTGCGTATTTACTCGACGAAGAGTGCTCTGCGGCACCGCATTAACCAGCAAATCCTTTACATCCTGTTCGAATGCATCGCGAATTCTCGAATCATCCGCCGAGAAGGTGAACATGCGATTCCGGAAGTCGCCCAGAGTGATTGGTGCACCAGCCTGCAATTTGCGGTCGGTGATGGCATTGTCCAGATGTTTGTAACTGCGCAAGGATGCCGCATCCAGGATTTCATTGAGACCGCCTGGCTGGACAATGTGATGGGCATGAGTTGCCACGACGAGCATGTTGCGCAATGGAGCCACGCGGCCGTTTGAATCTTCAACGACGGGAAGGTTGCGCATCAGGACGCTGAGGTAATTCAGGTCGTTCTGATCCATAAAGCCGGTAGCCTGTGAAGCGTAAATTAGCACGTCCACCATTTTCTGGGCCATCTCCGCGCGATCCTTGTCGTCATCGGAATGGCCATAACCTGGAAGGTCAACCAGATCGGCAGCCAGCAACAGGGGTGAATCAACATAGACCGTGGCCGCAAACGCCTTGTGTTGCTTGCCCGCTCCCTTATGCGTACCGTACTGGCTCAATGATTCGTAGCCGCCGGCAAACATTTTGTGCTTCAGGCAATGCGCTTGGTCGTCCGCCATGTCAAGGTTAAAGCCCTTGCTCATGAGCCAGACATCTTCGGCTTGCCAGCTTGGCTTGTCGTTCACGTGGCGCAGCAGGCACACGACGCTGGTTGCAGGCTGATAGCCGGTAGGCAGACGATCGCCGCCCAGAAGCACGTTTATAAGCCGGGACTTGCCTGCATCGAATTGACCAAACACACCAACTTTAGGTTTTTTAGCTGCAATGTAAACGCCGGCGAGAAAACCATCTGCATTCACTGGAGCGGTTTTTGTTGGCACATTGCCGGGTTGAGGTTCGACCGTGGCGTAATCGGTCATCAGCTTGATGCGAGCTTGCAGTTCTACTCGCGGGTCTTCCATCTCAAGACCCTTCACGCTAGCAAGTTCGCCGCAGATTTGCTGCCATTTTTTTAGTACGCCGGACAGTACGTTGTCCGGGTCTTGCTCGTAACGTGAAACCTGGCTTTGGGAAACACCCAGGCGCACAGCCATTTCAGCTTGGGTAATCTTGGCGTTGGTACGCATTTTCTCAAGTTGAAATTGTTCTTCTATCATCTGCATTGCGTTTCTCCCTTGTTGTTGGTAACGCAATGATACACGCCTACTTAATGCATTTACAGCATTCTCATGCATTAGATGCATATTTATTTAAATATATGCATATTGAACAAAGCTGTATTGTCATTTCAAGAGCGGCGCATAGGCCTGAAAATGATCAACTTGGCTTTGGCGCACACCGCAGACCCACCAAAGCTAAGCCTCGCCACCTGTCAATGGGAGCGGTCACCCGCACCAGGGCTGTCCCATCTAAAAATATTGTGCCGTACATTCCTAAATTGGTCGCAATTTAGAGGCTTTGGGAATGGACGGGCAAGTGGTGGAGAAATTTCAAGAGCATTTTGGGAAAATGAAAGATCCCCGTGTAGAGCGCACAAAGCTGTACCCACTGGAGGAAATTCTTTTTGTGCTGTTGTGCGGCTCGATCTGCGGGGCAGAGAGTTGGCGCGACTTTGTCATGTTTGGGCAAGAAAAACTCGATTTTCTGCGCGAGTATTTCCCTTTCTCGGCAGGTATTCCCTGTAAAAACACCTTTGCCCGGGTCAGTGCAGCCCTAGAGCCAGAGCAGTTTCGCGCCTGCTTCATCGCGTGGGCAGCCTCGCTACAAACCGTGCCAGGCGAGGTTATCGCCATTGATGGCAAAACCTTGTGCAACAGCGCCAACGCCTGTACTGGGGCGGCGGCAATTCACATGGTCAGTGCCTTTGGAACAGATTCACGACTGGTCTTGGCGCAACAAAAAGTAGCCGAGAAATCCAATGAGATCACGGCCATTCCAGCCCTGCTTGATCTGCTCGATGTCACGGGACACATCATCACGATCGATGCGATGGGTTGCCAGCGCAGTATTGCGAAAAAGATTCGGGACAGGGGGGCCGATTATGTGTTGGCGCTCAAGGGCAACCAGGGCACGCTCAATGACGATGTTCGCATGTTCCTGGAGTCAGAAGTGGCCAAGCCTGTATCAATGGGGATCAGCGACACCTACAGCGAATCCGACGCTGGACACGGGCGCGTTGAGTCACGCAGGTGCGTCGTCAGCAGCCAGATTGACTGGCTGGAACAAAAAACGGCCTGGAGTGGCCTCACAAGCCTCGCCATGATTGAGGAGACGCGGGAGTTCAAGGGGCGCATCAGCGTCGAGCGACGTTTCTTCATCAGCAGTTTGCCGGCCAATGCCAGGCAAATTGCCCAGGCGGTACGCGCTCATTGGGCTATTGAAAACACGCTGCACTGGACACTGGACGTCGTGTTCAATGAAGATCGATCAACCGTACGCAAAGACCATGCGCCACAGAACATGGCCATCGTGCGCCATGTGGTGCTCAACATATTGAACACCGCGAAAAAACAGTTCAAGGGCATCGGCGTCAAGACACTACGCAAAAAAGCAGCCTGGGGTAACGAGAATCTTCGGCTGATTTTGAAGCACAGCTTTTGATGGGACAGCCCTGTCACCCGCACCGACTGGCCTTATGTCAACTCAGGCGCCCTGGGAGTTGTCCCCGCACGATGGACCAGGAGCAAGGCCAGCCTCAAGCGAACGGGTTTTTAACAGTCGTTGGCGGCTTTAACTCAACAGCATCGGGTAACTGTTTATCCGCCTCAAGCGCCTTGACAATGCTCCCGACCAACGACTGCAGCTCTTTCGCAAGCGCCAAGCCGGAATGGTCCTTTGTCAGCACCAGATCCCCCGTGAGTGAGACCCGGTCAACGCGGTTTTCGATCTCCAGATCGCCTATGCGCAGCACGTCCGCTTCGTTGGCGTAGGGTTTGAATTCCTGGCTCATGGCAGTTTCCTTCTTGATCAGTGGCTGGCGCGCTGGATGGCGTCAATGATGGCACGGGAGAAGTCACGCAACGTAAAACCGCCCCCGCCCTGGTGTGGCCCGTCTGCCGGGTTGATTGCAGTGTCAGTACTTTTCCGTCTTTTCCTGCTGCTGCCCTGAGAGCGTGTTTTAAAAGTCCCCGAGTCAATGGTGATGGCATCGTTGCGGATAAATTTGACTGTTTTTGGTATGGCAAAGAAGCGAAGCACGAAACATGGGCGGGCCAAGAGATACCCGACCAATTTGCAGGACCCAGCGTGGGGTGACATCAAGCCCCTGTTGCCGCCAGCCAAGCCGGGAGGCTGCCCGCGAAAAACTGACTTGCGCCGGGTGGTCAATGCTGTTTTGTACGTTGTTCGTGCGGGCTGCGCCTGGCGCTTGCTGCCCAAATGTTTTCCTCCGTGGGAGACGGTGTATGGCTATTTTTGCCAGTGGAAAAAACGCGGTATCTGGCAGCGCATTCACGACACGCTGCGCGCTGCTGTCCGGCGCAAAGCGGGCAGACACAAACACCCCACGGCGGGCAGCATTGACAGTCAAAGCGTCAAGACCACGGCGCTCGCTGGCGAGAAGGGCTATGACGCGGGCAAGCATATTCAAGGGCGCAAGCGACATATTTTGGTGGACACCCTGGGGTTGCTGATGGCCATCGTGGTCACGCCCGCTTCGGTACAAGACCGCGACGGCGCCAAATTGTTGTGCATGGCCTTGGGTGGCAGCTGCAAGAAGCTGCGTTGCATCTGGGTCGATGGCGGCTATCGTGGCAAATTGCTGGACTGGGTTGCCGCGCGGTTTCGTTTTGCGTTTAACGTGATACTTCGCTCAGACAACGCCAAGGGCTTTGAGTTGCTCCCCAAACGCTGGGTTGTCGAGCGAACGTTCGCCTGGCTTTACCGGTATCGCCGACTCAGTAAAGACTATGAAGTTCGCACCGATACATCCGAGGCGTTTGTGCATATCGCCATGATTAATTTGATGCTGCGGCGATTGCATGGGAACTTTTAAAACGCGCTCTGAGACAAGGGACGCGGCAGGTCCATGCCGCCATTCCTGAGCTTCTCAGAAGCACCGGGCAGCACATTGACGCCTACCAGCTTTTGCAGATCAGACACGCTCAGGGCCGAGTAGTTGTAGCGGCTCGCGTTTGAAAACAGCCGTGCTCGCAATCAGGGCCGTTTTCAGCTCACATTAACTGCAAATAGCGGTGCGGTCGTGCTCACGCTATTTGGGGTCCTCACAGGAAACGGAAAAAATCGTACGGTAAGGCGCAACATCTCCAACATTGGCGCGGGTTGCAGCACTGTCAGCTTGCTCAAAACTCATAACTTATGGTCAGATGTTTCGAGAACCGTTTTCGAGAGCCAAACTGCCCATATTGGCGCTGGAGAAGTCGTTTTCTCACGGTTTAGTCTCAAAAATCTTCGTTTGCGAGAAGCCAAAACTTGTTAACGTACGATTTTTTGCGTTTCCTGTGACGACCCCTCCCGGTACGACTGACGGGCAGCGCAGGAGGGTTTGCCTGCGCCTGCAGTGCCTATGAAACCCATGCTGTTCAGCACCGGCATGGCGTCACTGAAATTCACCGGATGGGCGCTTTTCGGCATCAGGCACCGGCCCGTCACCGGCACCCCGCTTGGCTCTGCCAGGCGCGGCCAGTGCTGCAGCGCGAAGTCTTCGATGGCGTCGCGGCTGATGCGATACGACACCCGGCTTTCGCCCTTTTCGTCCAGATAGTCAACCGCTCAGAAATTGAGGCCGTTGAAATTTTGCGGCAATTTCGCCATGACGTGCGCGTGCAGCTTTCCGAATGCCGCCGCGATGTCCAGGCGCGCAAGGTTCGCACTTCTCCACTTCTCGCGTGCGCGGAAGGTGCGAACTTGGGCGTGCGAACCAACCCCTATCGCAGCCGCCACCGGCCAGTGCTTTGCACCGTCACCCGGCTCGCCAGCGCCGACTGGAGGGGCGCTGCGCAGGAGGGCGTCGGTGTCGAGGTCGCGACCCGCATCAAGCGCATGCACCGGCTCGCCTTCCTGACTAGTGAGATGCCGGAAGCACGATCTCCCCGCAGTATGTTTGCCGGTCGATGCTGATGCATCTCACGTCGACCTGATTCCATAGGCGGTTCTTGATGTTCCGCGTGATCTGCCGCTCGGACATGAGGCCATCCTTCCAGCTCCCAAGAAAAGTCGGGACCAGTTGACCCCTACCGACACGGACTAGCATCCGTCCATTGCTCACCTCGACGCTCCGAGCCTCCTGCGGAAAGAGCAGCCATCGGTGGTCATTCGTTGTATTCCGTATGAAGACGCGCCCAAGATTTTTGATCTCATTCTCGATGTACTTCACCGAGAGAACTGTGCTCCGAGGCATCGTGATGGTCAGTCGGTAACCGCGTGGCTGTTCAGTGCGAGCGACGTTGTTCACGGCGAGTTGATCCACCCAGGCGCGATTCGCGTCGTTCTGCCTGTAGAGCTCGTCCTTGATGTATTGCTGGGCGCTCACGTTGTCGGGCAACTCGCAATATGCATTCTGAATTGTCAGGATGACGCTCTTGCCACCCTCGCTGAAGGCCAGCTCGTCGAGGTTGGTTCCACAGAGCAGTGTCGACACCTCGGTCGGAAACTCGGTCGTCCCGAACCTGCGGTCGTTGGTGATAGTTCGCTGCCCCGTGGCCTCCAGAACCTTCCAGACGAGAAAAGCCCCCAGCATGATGAGAGGAAGTATGCCGAACGGCAGGATGAGGATTTGATGCACGGCGTATCTGTTAGTGATTCGGTTGATTTTCGAGAGTTGACAGTCCAACCCACGCACCGAGAGCGATCCCAATCAGATCCATGACGACGAAGGCCGGATTGCCCGAGGCCAAGGCAACAAGGACGGCGATAGCGACTCCGATCCAAAGTCCGCGCTTGGATTTCCCCATCATTGCACCAAGGATAGGGGGCAGCGCGTGCGCCGCGGCGATAGCCAAAACAAAAAAGCTCATTAACGATTTCCTTGCAAAGAAGCCTTCTCGTTGTCAATCGCGTCGTCACGTGCCAAATCGAAATAGGCCAAACAAAACATTCTCGCATCCGCGACAACGCCCGGGCACTTCACGCCAGCAGTGGTGACTGAAGGACCTGCGCGACGGGCGTTGTCAGCCACTCGGCTGAGCAATCCACACGGCGAAGGCCGCGGTCATCCCGATCCACGGCACCCTGGTGCGGCGCCACCCTTGCGAGGAAGCGCCCATACCATTCGGAAAAAACCGTACGCGGGGTCTGAGGTGCAGTCGAACAGTAAAGGCAGTTAAGAGGCCAAGATAGATGGTCAAATAGGGTGAGGCTAATTTACATTGGCTTTTTGCCTCTTGGCCGCGCCTTCAGACGGTGGTCAAGTGATGTACACCCATCTTGTCCAAGTGAAAAATACCAGCAGGCGGTGAGCTTGCCCTTCTCCTGGCACTTCAAACGTAGAAAGAAACCCCGTTAGAACGGGGTTTTGTATGTTTGTATGGTTTTTTATATGCTATGGGCTTAAAGCGGTTTTCCGTTCCACTGCGCCTCAAACCCCTTTTTAAAGCCGTATTTGAACAGTACATATCCCAAGTGCGGCGCCATGCCCGTGATCTCGCTGGATAGCTGACTTATTTCCTTGAAGAGAGGCTGGTGGGAACGTTGGTGTTTGGCTGGCCGCGCGCCGGCTGCACCAGGGCAAATTCATCTGGCCTTTGGCAGACAGTGCCAACTGCAGGCTGGAGCGCGCCCAGCTCGATGCTTTGGTGCTGGGCCTGCCTTGGGTTGAATCCGCCCATAGTTGAAGATGGAGCGAATCAGCTGTTAGGATTGTTATGTGTGACAGTTTGTTAAAAGAGAAACTTAGTTGAACGATCAAATGATAAAGCCCTTACGGCTTCAAGCAGCAGTTGGATGGTATTTGGTGTGTGCCGTCACTATTTTCATTCTTATGGCAAGCGGAGGCGAGTGTAAAAGCGGCGGGATCGTCTACTGTTATGGGGACGCAAGAGATTATTGGTGGCATCCTAGTAAAGTCATCTTTAGTTTTTTCTTTAGCCTGTTTTTACCTCTCCCACATATTTTGATCGCCCTTTTTTTTAAAAGTAAAAGAAACTTCTCGACTGTCTTAGACATAAGCAAGAAATGGCATCGCATCGCAGCGCTTCTAATCATTAGCGGTCTCAGTCTTAACTTTGGAATCTTGCAGATGACGAGGGCAACCAATCAGAAAATGAGTTTGGCATCAGCCGGTGGAAGCGAAGCGCTGCAGTCTGATACCGGGCGGGGGTCTAGCCTGATCGCATTGGGTGATCGTGAAATGCCGTTCAGCCTCGCGCTTGAATGTGCCAGCCTCAAAAGGAGGCTGGGCAATGTAGATGACGGGGCAAAGATTAGTGGCTATGTCCTCTACAAACTTACCGAAAGTAGGATGTCGCAAGAAGCCAGTCAAAGGATGATTTTTGAAGCCGTTGGAAAAGCCAGCGCTTTCTATGCCGAACATTCCCAAGATAGAGCACACGTTGAGCAGATGGAGGCAAAAGTCTGCTCCTCTGCAAGAGCACAGCTTGCTGATTTTCCTAATGTGCTTTAGAAGTTAGGCCCAATGCAATGGTCATGTCTAAACCTCGAAATTTGACTACGCACCAAGCTGTTGCAGTCCAGTCCGCACTGGTTGCAGTTAGTTTTGAGGGCGGTACTATCCACATTGACTTCGAACCTATCGATATATTCGTGACGGACACAGGCTGGATTACAGTGCGCGATGGTCCGTACGGATACGAAGAGCATGACGGTCTAAGCGCCTTTGAGTCCGCTTATGCACTCGAAAACTTGGAACCCGACTTGCTCGCGCTGGCTTATGAGATGGAAGCAATGTGTGATGCCTTCCTGCTTAATGCGGCCGAAGAGGGAAACGATTTGGCTCAGAGGACTTGGGCAAGGCGCCGGGACAGATGCCGCGCTGCAATCACTGCAGCCATCGCCAATTCCACCGTAAGCCGAAGTGGAAGGTCAGTTAAGTTGTAAGCGCTCAATGGCTTTTGCGCCCCGAATTTTTCTCATCAATGACAACGCTCGTGTGTCCAACCTCGGCGCACGGTCGACTTGCGGTTTAAGGCGTAAGGAAGCGTAAAACTCAGCTAAGTCCGTATTTATCATGTTTGCCAAGCGTTTTGCTAGAGAAAAAACCGTGCAAAAACCATCATTTTTAAGCAGGTTTTACGAGAATTCATCCGTTCCAAGTGCAGTGCAACAGCTGAAACCCTCTTGAAAACAGTTCTCGCATCGACTCGGCGATTTTGACGAGTTTCGAGAAAAGCAAACGGTAGCAAGAGTGAAAACACTCCGCAATGCCACGCCAGCCCTCGATACCGTATTCCTTAACGTACGATTTTTTCCGTTTCCTGAGGCGACCCCTCCATCAACCCGAGGAATTCCGCGCCGTCACGCGCGCCCACATCCTGGCCTGGCGCGCCGACCTGGAAAAGCAGGGACTGGCCGGCGCCACCATCCGGCGCAAGCTCGCCGCCCTGGCCTCTTTGTATGACTACCTGTGCGAGTGCAATGCCGTGCTGCACAGCCCGGTGCGGGGCGTCCGGCGCCCGGCCGTCGACACCCTGGAAGGCAAGACCCCGGCGCTGGGCGACGCGCAGGCCCGGGCGCTCTTGAATGCGCCGCCTGCCGACACCCTCAAGGGCCGGCGCGACCGGGCGATCCTGGCCGTGCTGCTGTTTCACGCGCTGCGCCGGGAGGAACTGACCAGGCTGTGCGTCAAGGATTTCAACCAGGAGAGGCGCGGCGTGCCGCACCTGCGCGTGCAGGGCAAGGGCGGAAAATTGCGCTTCATTCCGACGCACGCCAGTGCGCTGCGCCTGGTGGCCGAGTACCTCGAAGGTAACCGTCCGCCCAGTACCCATATTGAAATTCAAGACTCAGTCTGGTAGAGCCACTGGTTGATTTCGGCCACGTCGAATGCGGCAGGGTCGAACGGGCGGCCGATCCATTTTTTGAGCTCATCGTGCTCCGGGTGGGCTGGATCGGCCAGTGCTTCCAGGAAGTCCTCGTAGCCCGGCGCGCCGCCCACGTCCTCAGGAGGACAGGCGTTTTCTCCGGCCAGGCACAACGCCAGCGACAGCGGCGCGTCAAGCGTGACGGTTTTCTCCACCTTGACCTTGTGGCGCCAGTTGTCCCCGAAGTCGTAGACGTAGAGAAACGTCCTGCGCGCGCCCAGCGCCTCTTCCAGCGTGACGGTAGACTCATCGATCACGCCTTCGGGCAAGTCCCAATCGGGCTCCAGTGGGCCGTAATTGGCATCGGCAAAGACAAACTCATGCAGGTGCCCGCCTTGCCAGCCTGTGCCCCACAAGAGCGCGACATGCAGGCGCGAGAGATCGATCGTGGTGGGCACCAAGAGGCGGCGCCAGACCCGGGGGCAGACCCATTCGAGCTCGACATGAAGCTGGTACGCCCGTAGCCCGCCGCTGGAATAGGCCGGGGTTTTGGCCGTGGATTTCTTCGCGCCGCCTGACAGTCGGTACAGCTTGGCTGTCATGCTCTGGCTAATGTAGCGAAATCGGTGGACACGCTGTGGCCCGCCTCAAGCCGCTCGCGCCATATCCTGAGCTTCCTGGGCCGCTTGCCAGGCAGGCCGGAGCTTTTCTGCCACCCGCCAGGGCAGCAACTCGTCAATCCGGTTGATCGGATGGTCGGCGATGCGCCCGAGCACATGGTGCAGGTAGGCCTGCGGATCAATGCCGCCCAACTTGCACGAGCCGATCAGGCTGTAGATGACGGCGGCGCGCTCGCCGCCGGCGTCCGAGCCAAAGTGCAGGTAGTTTTTGCGCCCGAGGACGACTGCGCGCAGCGCCCGCTCGGCCGCGTTGTTGTCCATCTCGATGTGCCCGTCGTCCACGAAACGCGCAAGGGCTTGCCAGTGGTTGAGCGAGTAGCCAATGGCCTGCGCCATGGATGACTTGGCCGAGAGCTGTCCAAGGGCGTCCTGGAGCCAGCCGTGCAGCGCCTCGACCAGGGGTTTGGCGCGGCTTTGCCGCTGGCGCCGGCGCTCCTCGGCGGATTTGCCCCGAATGTCTTTCTCGATGGCGTACAGCGCCCCGATGCGCAGCAGCGCCTGATGGGCCAGCGTGCCGGGCATCTCGCCTTGGCCCTTGTGGATTTCATAGTATTTTCGCCGGGCGTGCGCCCAGCAAGCCGCTTCCACCACCTGGCCATCGGCAAACAGCTGATCGTAGCCGGCGAACGCGTCGGCCTGCAAGGTGCCGGCAAAGCCTGAGAGGTGGCGCTGGGGATGCTCGCCCTTGCGGTCCGGGGAATACTCAAACCACACCGCTGGGGGCGACGCATCGCCGCCAGGACGGTCATCGCGCGCGTACACCCACAGCCGGGCCGTGCGGGTCGTGCCCCGGCCTGGGCTCAGGACTGGCACGGGCGTGTCATCGGTGTGGATCTTGCCCGCGCTCAGGACGTAGCGGCGCACGGCGTTGGCCAAAGGCTGGAGCAGCCGCGCCGCGCCGGCCACCCAGTCTGCCAGCGTGGAGCGCTCGACCACCACGCCCTGGCGGGCGTAAATCTGGCTCTGGCGGTACAGCGGCAAGTGGTCGCAGAACTTGCCCACCAGCACCTGCGTGATCAGTCCGGCGCCGGCCAAGCCGCGATCAATGGGGCGGCTCGGCGCGGGAGCCTGAACGATGGTCTGGCACCGGGCGCACGCAAACCGGGGCCGCACGTGGCGCACGACCTTGAAGACACCGGGCTGGTACTCCAGCACTTCGCAGGTGTCCTGGCCAATTTGGCGCAGTTCGGTGCCGCACGCCTGGCAGGTGCAGTCGCTCGATGCGAGGTGCATCACCTCCTGGCGCGGCAGGTGCCCGGGCAACTGCCGGGGGGCGGTGCGGCGGGAAGTGGCCTGGCGCTTTTGGCGGGCGTCCTCAAGGTCGACGACAGGGGCGCTTTGCACGGCCTGAGCCGCCTCCGCCTTTGGCACGAGTGCAGCGCCAGGCGCCTTTACTGCTGACTGCGCGCTGTCCACCTTCTCGCTCGAGCGCCCGTAGCGC
This sequence comes from Polaromonas sp. CG9_12, assembly GCA_000751355.1. Lineage (GTDB taxonomy): Bacteria > Pseudomonadota > Gammaproteobacteria > Burkholderiales > Burkholderiaceae_C > Polaromonas. The sequence goes on from CCJP01000002.1 coordinate 40,626, forward strand.
ATGCGCCTGAGATGGAACAACTCCAGCGTGAGTTTGTCGATCGTCAGGCGCAACGCGTCGATCTGCTCGTCGCGCTGCAGGGCGCCTTGCTTCAGGGCATCGATTTGTTGCAGCAGCGCGTGTGAACTCATGGGCACCACTTTGCCAGCAAAACCGGCCCGGCAATACAAGGGGTTTCACGGTTGCGCACAGCCCCGCATGTGGCGCGCCATCCGCCCGGCTCCCCGTACGCGCCCTTTGGGAAGCCCGGCCATCTCCTTTCAGCAGCTCAGGCGGCCAGCGTGGGCTGCCAGGTGCGCACCGGCATGCGCCAGTCGATGCCTTCGAGCAGCATGGACAGCTGCGCCGGGGTGAGCGAGACCGCGCCGGCGTCGGCCTGCGGCCAGACGAAGCGGCCCTTCTCCAGGCGCTTGGCAAACAGGCACATGCCCTGGCCGTCCCACCACAGCAGCTTGACGATGTCGCCGCGCCGGCCCCGAAAGACAAACACGTGACCCGAGAAGGGATCTTGCGTCAGCGGGCCTTGCACCAAGGCGGCTAGGCCGTCAAAGCCGCGGCGCATGTCCGTCAGGCCTGCGGCCAGCCACACGCGCGTGCCCGCCGGCAGGCCGATCACGGCGCGTCCCGCAGCGCCTGGAGCACGCAGCGCACATTGGCCGGATCGACGTTGCCGCGCAGTCGCACGCGCGCGCCGCCCACTTCAATCTCGATAATGCCGGTCGCCGCTGCCCGTGCCGGGCTGGCCCGTACCGCTGGCGCTGGCAACTCGATGACCGCGCTTGCCGGTGGCAAAGGATCCATCGTGACCGGCAGCAGTATGGCCTGCGTGACGGGTTTGAGCCGCGCCAGGCGGCCAGCTTGCGCGCGGCGCCACTTGAACAGCAAGTTGGCATTGATGCCGTGTGCCAGCGCGATGGCCGCGACCGAGGCGCCGGCCTGCTCGGTCAACTTGACGAGCTTGCGTTTGAAGGCCGCGCTGTGTCTGCGCTTGGTGGCCTTGAGGGGATCTTTGGTAGGTTCCATGACGGTGTGCACTTGTCCGGGTTAAGTGCACACCATCGCAGTGTGCAACTCCCCGGATACTGCCCGGCGCATCACTCCCGCGCAAGAATGGTATCCGTCGGACGGTTACCCTCGAAGCGGCCGGCCATGGCCAGGAAGCGGAAGGGCCACTGTTTCGCCGCGCGCGAGCACCGAAAGCCGGGCAGCTGGCCGCCGCGCTCACGACCGGCAGCGTGTATGCCGACGTGGTGGTGTTCTACATGAAACAAGTAGGCATCACGGGGGAAAACATGGGCCCGCATGCGCTGCGCGCCACCGCTGCGACTTCCGCGCTGGAGCACCACGCCGACATCGCCAAAGTCCAGGAGTGGCTGGGCCACGCGAGCATCAGCACGACCCGCGTGTACGACCGGCGCAGCTCCAAGCCCGAGGACTCGCCCACGTTCCGGGTGGCCTACGATTAATCACTGACCTTACGCAGCAGTCTGTCCTGTTAGCCTACGCGCATGAAAAATTCTGAACTGGAGTTGTACACGGACTACTTGCTGAGCAGCTTTGGAGCGACAACCGCTACAGGGTTGTCGGCCATGGTGCAAGGCGATATCAGTCATGACCAGATTACGCGGTTTTTATCCAGGCAGGACTACACGTCCAAGGACTTGTGGCTGCAAGTCAAAACAATGGTTCGAGAAGTGGAGCATGCCCAGGGTGTGCTGATTTTTGACGACACCATTCAGGAGAAGGCCTGGACGGACGAAAGCGATTTGATCTGTTGGCATTACGACCATTGCACCGGTCGCACGGTCAAGGGCATTAACCTGCTCAACGCGCTGTACCACTGCGACGGCAGGTCAATTCCGGTGGCGTTCGAGTTGGTGCAAAAGCCGCTTCAATGTGACATGGTGACCCGCCAGGTAAAGCGCAAAAGTGAGAGGACCAAAAATGAAATGATGCGCCAGATGATCCATGCTTGCCTGCAAAACGCCTTGCAATTTCGCTTCGTGCTGATGGACAGCTGGTTCTCTTCGGAGGAGAACTTTGATTTCATCACGAGCCGGGGCAAGCACTTCATATCGGCCCTGAAGAGTAACCGGCTGGTGGCGTTGAGCCAGGAGGACTGGAAGAAAAAGCGTTTCGTGCGCGTAGATGAGCTGGAATTTTCAGAGCAAGGCACCGTGCAAGGCTGGCTCAAGGGGTCTGCCAGAGCAGTCCTTTTAGTCCGCCAAGTCTTTACAAACAAGGACGGCAGCACGGGGATATTGCATCTGGTTTGCAGTGACCTCACGAGCGACTACGACGCCATCACCACGACCTACAAAAAACGGTGGCAAGTGGAGGTGTTTCACAAATCCTTGAAGTCCAATGCGGGCATGGCCAAGTCACCAACGCAGACTTTGAGAACTCAAAGCAACCACGTCTTCATGGTGATTTATGCCGTCTTCAAACTCGAATGCCTGAGCGTCAAGAACAAGATCAACCCCTTTGCTCTGAGGTTCAAACTTCTCATCAATGCCACCCGCAGCGCTTTTGATCAGCTTCAAAAATTTCAGGCAGCTGCGTAAGGTCACTTAATCAGCACCTTGGTAGTATTACTTGATAGAGACTTCCTGTTCGCTTCTGAGCATGGCGATATAAAGAACGGCGGGAATAAGTTTTTTGTAGTTCGCTCCGCTCAGGCCTAGGATTGGGGTTTAGGGAGCAGCGGAACGTAAAACCCAGTTAAGGCAGGAGTTACTGGGCTGGATAGTTGTTGCTCACTGGGGGAGACCGTGCACAAAGCATCCTTTGTGCAATAGTGGCCTGGTCATTGCCTGTAAAGGTTTTTCGCGTTGCAAAAACGTATTGCGATAGCTCTTTGAATTGCAATATGTTTGTGCAACAGCACTTCGAGAAGCGACTTCTGAAAGAGGTGATTTCAAGGCCGCTGGATGAACTGCTAATAACCGATTGCGCTTTTTGAGTGCACTACCCCCTGAGGCAGCATGGAGTTCATTTGAAATTTGGCGATCACGTGGCCATGGGATGCCGCTTTGGCGATCCACATGATCCCTAAGTTATCGTCCTTGGGAACCCCTTCACCACTCAGGTAGCAGCGACCCAGCCATTGCATGGCGTCCGGGTGCTCCTGTTGTGCAGCTTGCTGTAGCCAGTAGAGCGCGGCCTCGTATTTCCCTGCAATCGAAAAAAGCTGCCCAATGTCGGTTTGCGCCTCTGCATCACCTTCGTCAGCGCGTAATACAAACGCAAGATCCTCGGGCGTCATCGGGATGCAAATGTGAGATGACACATCATCCCAAGAGAGCATCGCACGCCCTCTTCCATCATCGTCAACACGGCGGACGGCGCCTTCAGAGATGCGCCTCCACCAAGTACGCCTGCTTCTTTCGGTGATGACTATTGATGCATCAACACTGATGGCTTCCATTCAGATTGCCTTTAAGTAAAAATTTATCGTATCACTTACTACTTCACGGCACAGAAAATGCTGTGCCAAAAAATTAATGGCACGGAATTCACTGTGCCATTTGGGTAGATGTATGAGCTATTTCATCAGTAAGGCAATGTTACTACTTGGCACAAATGTTGCTGATAAAGTAGTGGCACCGGGAAATACTCGGTATCTTTTTTTACTTTGGAGTTTTAAATGAACCGTCGTTCCATGGCCCGCAATGTGCAAAAGGGTTTTACCCTGATCGAACTGATGATCGTCGTGGCGATCATTGGTATTTTGGCTGCAGTGGCTTTGCCTGCTTATCAAGCGTACACTGCCAAAGCACAAATAACGGGTGCTTTGGCAGAAATTAGTGCCTCCAAAGTCAACATCGAAGAAAAAATGAATCAGGGAATAGATTCAACTGAAGCAACAGCATTTTCCGGTAATACAGCAACTAAGCTTGCACTGCTTGGTTTTCCAGCTGCAACGTCTAACCGTTGTTCCGTATACACCTCTGCTCTCGCCGTTGGCGGTGTAGCCTCAATCAGTTGCACAATGATTGGCGGAACAGGCGTTCAAGGCGCGATTATCAAATGGTCACGTACAGCCGATGGCGTTTGGAGTTGCGCGGCAGGTCTTGCATCAACTGATGCCAAGCTTGCGCCAAAAACTTGTCCATATTCTGCGACAGCAGTTACCGTATAACTCGGTCTTGCAATTGCTGCAACTTCCAAAAACCGCCTTCGGGCGGTTTTTTTGTGCGCCCAGCATGGGCGCACACCTGTAAGTGCGGGTCTCAGTTGTACTGCCTTTCGAGGCGCAAGGCCGCCTGGACCAGCAACTCCTGCCTTAAATGGGTTTTGCGTTCCGCTGCTCCCTAAATCCCAGGATGGGCGCCAGCTCGATGTGCAGCGGCCGCCTCGCCTGCAGGTCCCCCAGCAAAATGACGGCCGCAGGGCGATAGTTCTGGGCGACTTCGAAGATGTGGGAAAACTGGCCATGCAGGTTGCCGCAAAAAAGAATCATGGCGACTCCAGCTTAATGCTTGAGAACTGCCAAACAAGGCGCAGACCACCGGCATCAAGCCGGTATATCCTTAAGGTGCCGACTTTGGCAGTCAGCGGAAAATACAACGTAAGGTGAAGACTTTTTCGTTCCTTGCGCGGCGTGGGCGGCTGTTCTAAAGTTGTCATGGATTCTTTCCGACAGGGCTCAACGCCCAACGCCTTTGCCTTGGCCCTTCACAGCCACCTTGCCAACGCCATCGGCATAGTCAACATCGACAATTTCCCCCACTTGGGGCAAAACGCTTCCCGACAAGTTTTCCATGTCATGCCAGATCAAATCGCCTTCTCGGCCTTTTGCAAACGCAAACTGGCGACCCTCAACGTCAACGGCCTTCACCGTTCCTGTCATCTTCCCCTTGCGCGGTGCGGCCTCACGCTCTAGCGCCAGCACTGCGGGGGCCGCATCTGCCACGGCGACATGCGTGACATGCGTGGCATCGTCGAGCTGGGTAGATTTGACATCCTCATTGACGGGGGCGGGAGTCACGACCGGTTTTTCTTGGATGGGCGCAGTCTGTGCGGCATTCTTGGCTTCGGCTGCGTCACGCTCTTTATCTAATAGGAGTGCAGCTTCTACGGCAGCTGCTTTGGCTGCATCTTGAGCGGCTTTGATGACCTCCTGTGCTGCCAGCCGGTTTGCTTCAATCAACGCAAGCCGTAGGTTTTCCATCGCTGGGTCTGCAAATTTCACAATCAGGTTGTTTTTGACTGTGGCCTGAACTGCGCGGCGCTTGAACTCGTCCGGGCCGGTCACAGTCAACAAAACCCCATATTTTTGCTGTGCCACCGACAAGGCCGCGGCGATCTGCGTCAATGTCTGCTGTTCGTGTTGGACGATGGCGAGGGAGCGGCCTTGGTCAATGAACAGCTCCTGTCCTTTGTCCTGGTACGCAATGCCGCGTTTGTGTTTTGTATGGGTGAGCGCCAGCACGACAGTTGACAGGCGCTCGGGCTGCTTGCTGCTGTCCGCCATGGCGGTAACTGGGGCCAGCAACCGCGGTTCTGCCTGCCACACCTTGTATTGCGGCAGTGGCACGTAGCGGGCGTGTAGCGCATCGCGTTCGTCTTTATGACGCTCTTGCAATGCCAACTTTTCTGCCGCTTGTTGGGTGGCCATAACACTTGACAATGCATTCTTTAGATCGCCTTTGCCTTGCCAGTTGCCCTTGAAAACGTCTGCACGTTCGGCGACGTGTTTGGCGTGCAGGTTGTCTTTGTCTGTCTCGCGTTGCTTGCGCTGTGCCAGCAATTCAGACTCCTTGGCTTCGCGCCTCTCAGCCCTGATCGCCTGGTATTCAATCCAACCGGGTTGCTTTGGGATCAAGGGTTGGACGAATAAACCCCCCGTTATTGAGCTTCCCGTGCTTCCTTCTGTGCGGTGGCGATCGCTTCCCCGTCGCATTCCAATAGCTCTTCCGTGATCAGTACTCTCATCAAACTGCAGAAAATTTTCAACTTTGGTTTTCCCTTTGCTATAGGGATTGGTGACATCCAGATCGCGGCGGGACAAAATGCGCAAAGTGTCAAAGGTGTCAAATCCAGTCGGTTCAGCGTTCTGCTCATAGGGGTTGATGATTGGGTTATCAATGAGAGTTTGTCGTCCGTGGGGGTCATGTTTAAGCTCGGGTTGGTGGGCGGGTTGGTAAAGTCCAAGGCGTTTTTGCAAGGCGCCAAAATTGTTTCTGCGGTCAACGACATCGCTCGCTTTGACGGCTGTCTCTCCAATGAACAGTTTGGCGCCAGAGCCATCGCGTCGGTATTCAATGCCAAGGGTAGCCAAGGCCTCATGCAGCTGTTTCCAGCTGGTCGCATTCGCAATGATCGGAGCCGCTTGCTCAATCCCAATGCGTTGCGCTGACTTTTGGCCGGTCTGAATTTCCCTGTCACGCGCAAAGCCGGTGGGCTCCAGCGGTTTAGATTTGTCTTTGTTGACTTTGGGCAGCTGGGTCGTGCGGTCGGCCACCAGCTCGGCTTTGTCGTTGGTTCGATACCGTGCGTTTTGGGTACTTTTCCAGCCCTGCTTTTTTTCAATGATCGCAATCGCCTGGTGCGCGGCGTTGAGCTGAAACCCTTTGTTGATCTCGACGACCTTGAGCGTCTCAGGATGCACGCGGTTCACGGCAATGTGAACGTGCAGGTGCTCGGTGTCGTCGTGCAGTCCCCAAATCACCTGGTGGCCGCTCAAGCCGCAATGGCCCAGAAACAAGCCCACAGCTTCGCGTACCTGGTCCACGCTGGGGCGCTCGTTCGGTGCCCAGCTGAGCACCCAGTGGTCGATGGGGTCCTTGGACCGCACGGCATCTTGTGCCAGGGCGATCATTTCCGCCACGTGGCCTTCGTGGGTGTCCGTCAGAAAGTTATTGGCCTCGTGGTGGATGCACTTCTCGACACTGTGATCGTGCTGCGGCCCAACAATGTAGTTGGCCACACCGGCCACGCGGGCGGCTTTGGTGCTGCCCGTTTTTTGGTTGCGGATTTTCTTGACGATCATTGGGCTCGGCTGGCGCGGCCGATGGTTTTGATCGCCTCGCTGATCAGACGCAAGGCGGCGGCGGTGTCGGCGGAGTACGCGCCGCTGCTCTCAACGTGGAGTTTGTTGAGCAGGCCGCCCTGGCGGCGCAGCTCCCGGATCATCACCTGGTCGGTGTTGGCAATGATCGGTCGGCCAAAGTAGCGGGCGCGTACCAGGGCGCTCATGGACATGCCGGCGAGGTCGGCGTCTTCTTTCAGGCGCTCTTTTTCTTCCTGGGTCAGGCGCAGATCGAGCTTGGCGTCGAGGCTGTCGTCACCGAGTTTTGCAAAAACCATGGGGCGCTCCATGTGGCGGTTGGTGAATTGCTGAAGGCAAGCGGGTCAAGGGCGCAAGCCCTTGCAAGGGGAGGGTCGAGGTGAGAAGGCGAAGCCGCCGAATGGCGACCCGTGGTTTGGCAAACATATAAAAGCGCAGCGGCTATATGTCTGACAAACCCCATCTTGTATAAGTAATTTACATTTAACAAAATACGTTATTCTATAAACGATTTTCAAAAAAAGCAATTAATAAGTTCAATGAAACGATAAATCAAAATGAACGATTTGCTGTTTAAACAGCATAAAATAATTTACTAATTAACTTCAGTAAGAACAACAATGGCAACAACAAAAACCAAACGCGAACTCTTTGAAGCATCGGAGTACATCGAGAAAATGGATTTGATGATTGCCAAGCTGCGGACCAAAAAGCCGGGCGAGTTGGCGGGAAAGGTCGGGAAGAACGACATCCTGGCGATGCGCCGTGAAGCGCTCCAGCAGCTGATCAAGGATGGCTACACGATCCACCAGATTGCCGAGGCGATGAAGGACGATGTCTTCAGTATCTTGCCCAAAACGATCACCGAGATCGTGGGCAACAGAAATAAAAAACCGCAGGCTGCAAAAAAGAAGGTCAACGCGGCTGCGGCGCCAAAAGCGCTGACACCGCCAGTGCAAGCAAAGCCGGACGATGCGGCGGATAAATCGACATTCACCCCGCGAAAAATGGACCTGAACAACCTTTGAATTGAATGAATCAGATGAACAAATCATTGTGGTGGGTGGCGGTAAGGGGGGCGTGGGCAAGACAACGATTTCCATGGCCGTGGTCGATACCTTGCTCAAGCATGACAAGGAAGTCATCTTGATCGAGAGTGACAAGGAAAACTCGGACGCATTTTTTGCCCTGGAAAACGTCATTCCGTGCGTGGTGTGTGATTTGTCGCAAATCGAAGGCTGGGCGTTGCTGGGCAACACGCTGGAGAACAACCCGACAAAGTGGATTGTGATCAACACGGCGGCCGGCGCCACCGGGCACCTGGTCGAGTTTGGCCATCTGCTGGCGGATGCAGCAAAGGAGCTGGGCATCGACATGGTGATGCTCTGGCCGATCAACCGGCAACGCGACTGCCTGGAATTGCTCCGCAAGTTCTTCGAAGGCGACTCCGCCAGCGCCTACCAGGCAACCTACGTGGTGAAGAACACGTATTTTGGCGAGGCGAAAAAGTTCGCCCGCTTTGACAACAGCAAAATCAAGGACCGGACCACCGGAACGATCAGCATGCCCGAGCTGTACGACATGCTGACCGACAAGATCGTGGACAACCGCTGGGCCTTTGGCAGCACAACCGGGCTGTCGATCGTCGAGCGCTCCATTCTGAACAAATTCAGAAACGATGTGGACCAGGCCTTCAAGGTTTTGCTGTGAGTGACCTCCGAAGTGGCATGAAGGCGATCTCGGGCCAGGACCCTACCGCGGCACAGATCGCGCGCGTGACCGCCATTGCGCATGACTTTGACATCCCGAAGAACGATGCCATGTTTCCGATCATGGTGATGATGGACCAGTACCACGGGGTGTTCTCCGAGTTGCCCGCCAAAATGAGAAAGGCCGCCGATGAGGTTGCCAAAGCAGCGGCTGACAACACCAAGCACCAGGTGAACCTTGGGCTGGTGCAGGCTATTGAAAAAATGGGGCCGCAGATCGGCGAGGCCCTGGTCGGTCACGCCAAGGCCCTTCACCAGGTGGACCAGGCCAAGTGGATTGGCGCCGTGGTGCTTGGGGTCGCACTGGCGTTCGCCGGAACGGCCTGGCTGACGCACACCTCGGGCTATTCAAGCGGGTTTGAAACCGGCAAGGCGGCGGGCTACCAGGCGGCGACGGATGAAAAAGCCATGGCGGCCTGGGCCAACACCGATCAGGGGCGCCTGGCCTACGAGCTGGCCCAGGCCGGCAACTTGGAAATGCTGGCGCATTGCAATGGCCAAGGCTGGAATCTGTCAAAAGGGATTTGCCTCCCCTACCCGTACCAAGATGGCAAGGGCAACTCGGTGACAGGTTGGCATGTTGGAAAATCTGCGGGTGGCACACCGTCCAGGAAACTTAACGTGTCCTGGTTCGATAGCCTGTTTGGCAGTGATGCTTGAAAAAGTCGCAGCGGCAATCTCTGGGGTCGTCGGTTGGGCCCAATGTGCCTGCGGTCACCTATTTCGCAATGCCGAGAAATACCGCCAGGCAGCGCTCGATCTCCAGCATGCCCTCAGCGTTCAGATGCCGAAAGCCTCCCCGAGTTTGTCTTTTTTGACGGTCATGGCCTTGTCCACCATCACCTGAGACGGCTTTTGCAGCCCGTTCTCTGGGTTGGGTTGCACGGTCACGCGCAACAGCGGCGCAGCCACCAAGGCGCTCGACACCAAAAGAACAGTCACGCTCGCGTGCTCGTTGAACTGGTCGGATTGAATGATTAAGGCAGGCCTGGGTTTGCCAAAATCGCCCTGCATGGCAATGGTGACGAAGTCGCCCGCCTCATGCGCTCCAGCGTCCGCATCGGCCAGGGCATCATCCATGAAGTCGAGCAGGTCCACGTCAGCCATGTCAGCCTGCGCGGCCAGCCTGGACTGACGGCGGCACTCGGCCGCGAAGTCAGGACGCCGGGTGTCAGGCACCCAGATCTGAACCGGGCGCAGCCCGGCCATGCGCAGTGCATCACGGCGCTTTTGAACGCGTACAGCCACGGAAAGAGCCATCGCAAACCTCCTGTTCGTTAGTTACATGTAACTAATTTAGCAGATTTATAGGTTACATGCAACGCCTACTGAGGTCATCACAGGAAACAGAATTTAAAGCACGCCAAAGGATTCGCCATCGAGGGTTAACGCGGTTTTGCGAGTGGTTTCACTTTTGCGGCTGCATCCTTTTCTCGACACTCATCAACTTTGCGAAGCCGATGCGAGAACGGTTTTTGAAAAGGCCGCAGGTGCTGCACTGGACTTGGAAAGGATGAATTCTCGGAAAAGCTACTCGAAAACAGTCGTTTGTGAGCGCCTTCAGAGGGCTACATCGTTACCGTACTTTAAATTCCGTTTCCTGTGACGACCCCAAGTTGCGGTTGTAAGCC
>CCJP01000003.1 GCA_000751355.1 Polaromonas sp. CG9_12
CGATGCACTACGAGATGCTCAAGCACACCGGCGAGTTGCCGATCATCGGCGTGAACACCTTTCGCAACCCGCACGGCGATGCGGTGCACGACAAGCTGGAGTTGGCCCGTTCAACCGACGAGGAAAAGCAAAGCCAGCTCAAGCGCCTGGAAACACCCGCCACGCCCATGAAGCGCCGACACAGCTCAAACGGCTGCAGCAGGCGGTGATCGAGAACATGAACGTCTTCGAGGTGTTGATGGATGCGGTGCGGGTCTGCTCACTCGGCCAGATCACCAATGCGCTGTTTGAAGTTGGCGGCCAGTACCGGCGTAATATGTAAGCCTCACCAGCCCCGGTCCTGAAACCGGCGCTAAAAAAAAGAAACCCCGACCACCGAGGCGAATCGCGCCTCGGTGGTCGGGGTTTCTTTTTGGCCGAGCACAAAATGCTCCGGCCAGTCCCTTGGCTTAACCCTGGTGGGGGCGCTTGCCGGGGTTTTTCTTGCTGCGGGTGTGCGAACCACGCTCAAGGCTGATCTTCTGGCCGTTGCCAGTGGTGATGGTGTAGCCTTTTGGCGGCACTGGCTTGGGGGCGCAGATGTCGGCCTCGACTCTGATTTTCTTGGACATGGAAGACTCCGGGTTAAAAATGGGCTGAACGGCTGATTTTAGCCACTGTGCGCCGGCACCTGCATTTACCTGGCCAATTCGCCAAAGACCACCTTGCTGCCAGGCAGCAACGGTGGCGCCAGGTGCAGTCTCTTGCTCTTCAGGCCGACTGCATCATCGTCTTGAGCGCATGACTGGGAACAAATCGGGCGCCAAACAGGCGGCATTGCCGACGGATGTCCTGCCCGCCATGGAAAAAGAATCGCCGAGCAGCATGCGGGAATCGCTGTCCAGCGGCAACCGGGGGGGCGCGGCGCCACGGTAAAACCCACGCGCAGCCCTGCCGCCACGGCCGCATGAACGGCAGCAGGAGAGCAGTTGCCGTTGGGATAGGCAATGGCAACAGGCCGGTAGCCCACCAGGTCGGCCAGTGCGTTCTGGCACACCGTGATCTGGTCAACCATTTCGGCAGGCGTGCAGTTCGTCAGGATGGCATGGTCGCGCGTGTGGTTGCCCACATGGACCCACGGGTTCAACGCGAACCCCCCAGCTCACGCGGCGTGAACGGGCGATCGATGTCGCCGCAGGGCTTGAGCACCGCATGACCGAAACGCTTGCACAGGTAAGCATCAATCTTTTCAGGGGTCAGCCCCTTGAGTTGCTCTATCTCGGACTTCTGCCGGTCCGGACTGACGCCGCTGCGCGTCAACTCGCGCTAAAGGCATCCCACCAGAAGGCCTTGTTCTGTTGCACATGGTCAGTGGATACAAAAAAGGTTGCGGGAACACGGAACTGGTCCAGCACATCGAGCGCCAGCATGTTGTTGAAGTAGCCGTCGTCAAACGTGATCGTGAGGTAGCGCCGGCCCGGTGAAAGCCCGGCATCGATCTGGGCAGGCGACACGACGGTGTAACCATTTTCAAGCATCTCTTCGACAAACCCGCGAAAGTCCGCCACTGTCACGTTCTGGTTCGGGGCCAGGTCGCGGTTGGCAAGCTGTTCCTGGTTCTCGTACAGCGAGTGGAACAGGACGTTGACCAGCGCATTCGGGCAACGGCGCCACGGTCGGCTGCTATTGCAAAGTCATCCACTGCCTTCAACCCTTGTTTCATGAGATGCCTCAGCATGTTGCCTTAAGGTATTCAAGGTAACGCCCTTGTCGTGTCCAAAATGTTTACATGTAACAGAATAAAAATAACCAAATACGCATTTGTTGCTGGTGCATTATTGCGCAACACAGTCTGCCGATTTGCATCAATTAAATCAAAAAATGCAGGATTCCCCCTCTAAAAGATCGCCAGCAATCCTGGCAACATCCTCTTCCTCTGACCACTCAAGCTATATCTACATCGCTTGTCCCTGGTCGCCCGGTGGCGGCGCATGTACAAGGTGGCCGACTACCTGATCCAGTGCCAAGCCGAGCATTTACCCACTGGATCGGCACGTCTGCGCGCGCTGGACACGCGCGGTTCGGGTGGCCCCCAATATTCTCTCTGGGTCCTGCTGATGGCCATTGCCAGGATTGCAGCAGGCCGGCTGCAGGGCCGCCTGGCAGGCGTGCATGTCAACCTGGCCACGCGCATGAGCCTGTTCCGCAAAGGCACCTTGATCGTGGCGTGCGCAGCGATGGGCGTGCCGACCGTGCTGCACCTGCATGCGCAGATGAACGGGTTTTATGACAGGTTGCCGGCGGTGCTTCGCTGGCTGACACGCTGGGTTTTTTCCTTGCCGCAAGGCGTGATCGTGATAGGTCCTGGCGCCAAGGGCCTCGTCATCGACGTTCTGCATGTGCCGGCTGACAGGGTGCACACCATTGTCAATGGCGTGCCGGAGCCTGACGGCGTGCCGCAAGCGGTGCCCGGCAGCCCGCTGCATCGCGTTCTCTTCCTGGCCAACCTGTCGGATCGAAAAGGACTGCTGGACCTGCTGCAGGCACTGGCGCATCCGGCGCTCGACACGTCCGGCTTGATCGTCACGATTGCGGGGGCGGCAATGTGACCGCTTATCAGGCCAAGGCATGCGCGCTGGGCGTCAGCGATCTGGTGCGGTTTGAAGGTTGGTGCGACCAGCGCAAAGTCAGCCATCTTCTTGCGAATTCCGACTTACTGGTATTGCCTTCGCACGATGAAGTGCTGCCACTGGCCATCCTGGAAGCCATTGCGCATGGCGTGGCGGTCGTCACGACGGCGGTAGGCGAGATTCCATCCTTGCTGACCGACGGCGTCGATGCGGTGTTCGTGACGGTGGCCAGTCCCGAGAGCATTGCCGCTGGCATGCAGAAGGTTTTAAAAACGCCCGGACTGAAGCAGACCCTGACAAGAAACGGCCGTGCGCTGTATGCGCAACATTTTTGCCTGTCGAGTTTTTTTTCCAATATTGCCAGCGTTCATCAGCGGTGTTTCGGGATGGCCAGCCACATGAAGAAAACACCACCTTCCGTTGAGGATTTGCAGGAGCGGGCTGACGGTGACGCAATGGTTTCTGACGGCAAGCCGGCGGGAACAGAACTCAATACCCGTTCCGCACCGCTTTGAAATGGCGGGCCAAATGTCAAGAGGCTTGCTGGCAAGGCCCCAGCCGATTGCGCAAGGTTCATTACAGTCTGGCGCGCATGCCTTCATTGCATCCAGGAACGCAGCGGCAGGTTCACCAGCAGGTTTTGCGGCTTGATGCGAAGCACGCCCTCGGCATTCATCATCAGCCCCATATAAACCGGCTTGCCTGCCACATCAGCGCGCATCTCCTGCGGATCTTCAAAATCGAGACGAAACAGGCTCACCAGCCGATCCAGACGTTCCGCTGCCACGACACGGTCTTCATACAGGTCATTGAGCAGCGCCGTCGCCTCCGTATCGAGCCCCAGATGCCAGCGCCAGGCATCGTCATCGATCTTTTGCAACGGCCGGATGGTGACGCCGACACCCAGAAAGTGACGAACCCATTTTTGCAGCACACCGGCCAACGCCTTCAAACCTGAGCGTGCCCGGGTCATTTTCAGCACCAGCCCATGGCTCAGGTCAGCAGTGACTTCATGTGTAAGGTCGAGCAAGAAGGCATGACGGTCGGCCTGCTGCCAGTAGTCCGGCGCATTGGCCTCGCCGAGTACCTGCAGGCTGATGGTTCGCAGCGGCGCCTTGGCCTCGGCCAGGAAGCGGCCAAAGTCGCCCAGGCCGCCGGTTTCGCTAAACATGTCGATCACCTCGCGGTCACCGCTGAGCACCTGGCCGTCCTGCGTGCTGATGCGCTGGGGGCGAAACAGCATTTCGCCGGCGCGCACTTCGTAAGCGTCGCCCGACTCGTGCAACAGGTTGTGGGTGATGGCCTGCGCCAGCAGATCGATGAACAGCGGTGGAATGGTGATGACGCCGGTTCCGTCGCGCGCGAACAAGCCAAGGTAATAGGCTTCAAGCGTGCCGGCAGCCAGCAGGCCATCGCGAAAACGCAAAAAGAACTGGTAGCTGTCGCGGACATCCTGGTCCTGCACATTCTGCACATCGGCAGGCGTGACCGGCCTGGACGGCAATGCCTGCAGGGCCGCATGCAAAGCCCGCTCGGCCTCGCAGGATTCCGCCACTGGCGCCAGTTCGGGACGGGCTAGAAAAAACCGCAGGTAATCATCGGTTGGAAGCAGCCAGCCGCGAGGGTTGCGCTGAAGCGGAGTGAAACCGCTGGAAGGCCAGAAATTTTGCATGGGCGCCATCGTCGCACAGCGCAGCAGCACTGCCATGAAAGCTTGTGAAATTTTTTTGATAGCTGCCCGGGCTTGCCAGCAAGGCGTAATTGACACTTTTTCTCAAAATCAAGAATGGATTGGCTGGCTCCTTTTCGTGTCCCGCCTCGACATTCACAAGCTGCGCAAGGTGGACGCCGCCAGCCTGTGGTGTGGAGGCGTTGCAGCCAACAAGTTGCTGGATTCAAGGGGCCGATTTCGATTAAAAAATCGTACCAAAGAAGGCACACCGCGCTAACCTTTCATTACGAAAAACTACCTAAGGGTCTAACCCGGTATCTTCGCCAGAGGTGTCTGGCTAGGATAAAGGCCTGTGTTTCACAGAGCCGAAGCTGTCTATTTTCAGACGCTCCGCGAAGTCAATTCAACCTGCCGGAGAGCCAATTTGCCAGTGGATTTCATTCTTGAAACGCGCAGTCTGACCAAGGAATTCAAGGGATTCGTTGCGGTCAATAACGTGGACCTGAAAGTCCAGCGCGGGCACATTCATGCGCTCATTGGCCCCAATGGCGCCGGGAAGACGACCTTCTTCAACCTGTTGACCAAGTTTTTGACGCCCACGCGCGGCAGCATCACCTTCAACGGCACCGACATCACGTTTGAAAAGCCGGCGCAGACCGCCCGGCGCGGCATCGTCCGTTCGTTCCAGATATCTGCCGTGTTCCCGCACATGACGGTGCTGGAAAACGTGCGCGCCGCGTTGCAACGCAACCTGGGCACGTCGTTTCATTTCTGGAAGGCCGAAAGCACGCTCTATCCGCTGCACGACCGTGCCCGCGCCCTGCTTGATGAAGTCGACCTGGGCCAGTTCGCAGACGTGCTTACGGTCAACCTGCCTTACGGCCGCAAGCGCGCGCTGGAGCTGGCAACCACCCTGGCCCTGGAGCCTGAGCTGATGCTGCTGGACGAACCCACGCAGGGCATGGGCCATGAAGACGTGGACCGGGTCACGCAACTGATCAAGAAAGTTTCGGCTGGACGCACCATCCTGATGGTTGAGCACAACATGAACGTGGTGTCGTCGATCGCCGACCGTATCACGGTGCTGCAGCGCGGCGCCATCATTGCCGACGGCCCGTATGCCGAGGTGTCGAAGAATCCGCTGGTCATCGAGGCCTATATGGGTACGGCGGACACCGCCTTGCAGGGAGCGCACTGAACATGAGCAAAGAATTTCTGCGCATCGAAGACCTGCACGCCTGGTATGGCGAGTCGCACATCCTGCATGGCGTTAACCTGACCGTGAACGAGGGCGAGGTCGTCACCCTGCTCGGCCGCAACGGCGCCGGCCGCACCACCACCCTGCGCGCCATCGTCGGCCTAACCGGCGCGCGCAAAGGCTCGGTCAAGATCAACGGCGAGGAAGCCCTGAAGCTGGCGCCGCACAAGGTGGCCCGGCTTGGCGTGGGCTATTGCCCTGAGGAGCGCGGCATTTTCGCCAGCCTCTCAACCGAAGAAAACCTGATGCTGCCGCCCACGATTGCACCGGGCGGCATGAAGCTCGACGAGATCTATGCCATGTTCCCCAACCTGAAGGAGCGGGCCAACAGCCCCGGCACGCGCCTGTCGGGCGGCGAGCAGCAAATGCTGGCCGTGGCGCGCATTCTGCGTACCGGCGCGCGGCTGCTGCTGCTCGATGAAATCTCCGAAGGCTTGGCGCCAGTGATCGTCCAGAAACTGGCCGAAATGATTTTGGCGCTCAAGGCCAAGGGCTACACCATCGTGCTGGTCGAGCAGAACTTCCGCTTTGCCGCGCCCTTGGCCGACCGTTTCTACGTGATGGAGCACGGGCAGATCGTCAAGCAGTTCGCCCAGTCCGAACTGAGCCAGAACATGGGCATGCTCCAGGAATACCTGGGCGTTTAAGCCACAAGCCTGCCCGCCTTTTTTTCCATCTTTTCAACCTTTTCAACCACGCAATCAGGAGACAAAAAAATGAAACTCAAGCTACTCGCCCTGTCGATGACCCTCGGATTTGCCGCTGCAGCTTCTGCACAGAACACCGGCCCGGTCAAGATCGGCTTCATCACCGACATGTCCAGCCTGTACGCCGACATTGACGGCCCTGCCGGCGCCGAAATGGTCAACTGGGCCGTGCAGGATTTTGGCGGCAAGGTCTTGAACCGTCCGATTGAAGTGCTGACAGCCGACCACCAGAACAAAGCCGACATTGCCAGCTCCAAGGCCCGCGAATGGATCGACAAGGACAACCTGTCGATGCTGATCGGCGGCACCAATTCGGGCACCGCACTGGCCATGGCCAAGATCGCCGAAGAAAAGAAACGCCCCTTCATGGCCATTGGCCCCGGCTCGGCCCGTCTGACCAACGAAGCCTGCTCGCCTTACACCGTGCACTACGCCTACGACACCGTGGCGCTGGCCAAGGTGGCTGGCACGGCCCTGGTGAAGTCTGGCGCCAAGAACTGGTTCTTTCTGACGGCTGACTATGCTTTTGGCCACTCCCTCGAAAACGATGCGTCCAACGTGGTCAAGGCCAACGGCGGCACGGTCGCCGGCGCTGTGCGTCACCCGCTCAACGCCTCCGACTTCTCCTCGTTCCTGTTGCAGGCCCAATCGTCCAAGGCCCAGGTGCTGGCGCTGGCCAATGCGGGTGGCGACTTCACCAATGCCATGAAGGCCGCGCGTGAATTCGGCATCAACAAATCCATGAAGATCGCCGGCCTGCTGGTGTTCATCAACGACGTGCACAGCCTGGGCTTGGCCAACACCGAAGGCCTGCAGCTGGCCGACAGCTGGTACTGGAACCAAGATGACGCCTCGCGCAAATTTGCCAAGCGCTTTTTTGAAAAATACAAACGCATGCCTTCGAGCCTGCAGGCTGCCGACTACTCGGCCGCGACGACCTACCTGAAGGCCGTGCAGGCCGCCGGGACCACAGACGGCGACAAGGTCATGAGCACCCTCAAGGCCATGAAGATCGACGACTTTTACAACAAGGGCCAGATTCGCGCCGACGGCCGGATGATCCATGACATGTACCTGTACCAGGTCAAGTCGGCCAAGGAGTCGACCGTGCCATGGGACTACTACAAGCTGGTGTCCACGATTCCGGGTGACCAGGCCTTCACCACGGCGGCCGAATCCAAGTGCGCACTGATCAAAAAGTAAGCTGAAGCACGGGGCGGCTGGTCGCAGGAAGCGACCAGCCGCTTTTTTTTAACCTGGCAAGGCATGAACTGACGGTCACCCATGGAAATTTTCGGTATCCCCCATCAAGCGTTCCTGGGCCAGCTGCTGCTGGGCCTGGTCAACGGCGCGTTCTACGCGATGCTCAGCCTGGGGCTGGCAGTCATCTTCGGCCTGCTCGGCGTGGTCAATTTCGCGCACGGCGCGCTTTACATGCTGGGCGCATTCGCCGCCTGGATCATGCTCGACAAGTTCGGCATCAACTACTGGTTTGCGCTGGTCCTGGCACCTCTGGTGGTGGGCGCCTTCGGCGTGGTGATCGAGCGATTGCTCCTCAAGCACCTGTACAAGCTCGACCCTTTGTACGGCTTGTTGCTGACCTTTGGTCTGGCCTTGATTATCGAAGGCGTTTTCCGCGAACTGTATGGCGCCTCGGGTCAGTCCTATCCGGTGCCCGAACTGCTGTCGGGCGCCACCAACCTGGGCTTCATGATCCTGCCAAACTACCGTGCCTGGGTGGTGCTGGTGTCGCTGGTGGTCTGCCTGGGAACCTGGTTCATCATCGAGCGCACCCGTCTGGGCGCCTACCTGCGCGCCGGCACCGAAAATGCCGCGCTGGTGCAGACCTTCGGCATCAACGTGCCAATGATGGTCATGCTGACCTACGGTGCCGGCGCCGCGCTGGCAGCGTTGGCGGGCGTGCTGGCCGCGCCCATCATCCAGGTTAACCCCTTGATGGGATCGAACCTGATCATCGTCGTGTTCGCCGTGGTCGTGATTGGCGGCATGGGCTCGATCCTGGGCTCGGTCATCACCGGCCTGGCGCTTGGCCTGGTCGAGGGCATGACGCGCGTTTTTTATCCTGAGGCCTCAAGTATCGTGGTGTTCGTCGTGATGGTGCTGGTGCTGATGGTTCGCCCGGCCGGCCTGTTTGGCAAAGAATGATGGCCCCACGCTCCCCACTTCGTGTGGTTCGCTGCCCCCCGAGGGGCCGTCCCGCCTGCGGCCTGGCAAAGCCAGTTCCGCGGCCGGTGCTTGAAAAAGAAAAACCCTACTCTTCCCGCTTCGCGTACTGCGCTGCCCCCCGAGGGGGCCGCCCCGCCTGCGGCCCGGAAAAGCCGGTCCTGCGGCCGGAACTTGGGAAGACTTGAATCCCCTGCCTTGAGCTCGTTGCGCACCATGCCTTTCGGAACTATCCAATGAACAATTCGAAAAAAATCACCCGCATCACCTACATCGCCCTGCTGGCGCTGCTGCTGGCCGCGCCGTTTATCGGGCTGTACCCGGTGTTTGTGATGAAGCTGCTGTGCTTTGCGCTGTTTGCGTGCGCGTTCAACCTGCTGCTGGGCTTTACCGGCCTGCTGTCGTTCGGCCATGCCGCGTTTTTCGGCTCGGCCGCCTACATCACCGGCTGGTTTGTCAAGTCGCAGAACTGGACGCCCGAACTGGCAATCCTGGCCGGCACGGTGGGCGCCGGACTGATCGGGCTGGTGGTCGGCGCGGTGGCGATTCGCCGCCAGGGCATCTACTTTGCCATGATCACGCTGGCGCTTGCCCAGATGGTGTATTTCGTCTGCCTGCAGGCACCTTTTACCGGTGGCGAAGACGGCCTGCAGGGGGTGCCGCGCGGCGATCTGTTCGGCATGCTGTCGCTGCAGTCCGACAACGCAATGTACTACTTCGTGGTGGCTGTTTTCGTGTTGTGCTTCCTGTTTATCACGCGCATCGTCGACTCGCCGTTTGGCCAGGTGCTCAAGATGATCCGTGAAAACGAGCCGCGCGCCATCTCGCTGGGCTACCAGGTAGACCGCTACAAGCTGCTGGCCTTCGTGCTGTCGTCGGCACTGGCCGGGCTGGCCGGTTCGCTCAAGACGCTGGTCATGGGTTTTGCCACGCTGTCCGACGTGCACTGGTCCATGTCCGGCGAAGTGATCCTGATGTCGCTGCTTGCGGCGTGGGTACCTTCTTTGGCCCGGTCATGGGCGCGGGCATTGATTTCGCTGCAGAACCTGCTGGCTGACAAGGTCGGCTCCTGGGTCACGGTCAT
>CCJP01000004.1 GCA_000751355.1 Polaromonas sp. CG9_12
CGCTTGACAAGGCCCTGCAGCTGTTGCCGGCGCTGCAACGGGCGGCGGAGGCCTGAGCAGCATAGAAGCCAGCGCCGCGCCCGCATCGGCCAGCGCATGAACCTGACTACCCTTGCCCCACCTGTTTTGGAGAAAAAGGCCCATGACCGACCTTACTCATATCCGTCCTGACCGCATGATTTCCGTGCGCGAGGTTTTCGGCATCGACACCGAACTGCAGGTGCCTGCCTTCAGCGAAGCCGAAGACCATGTGCCCGACGTCGACCCTGCTTACCGCTTCAACCCGGACGTGACGCTGGCGCTGCTCGCCGGCTTCAGCCGCGATCGACGCGTGATGATGGTGCAGGGCCTGCATGGCACCGGCAAGTCGACCCACATCGAGCAGGTGGCGGCGCGCTGAACTGGCCCTGCGTGCGCGTCAACCTCGACGGCCACATCAGCCGCCTGGACCTGGTCGGCAAGGACGCCGTGGTGTTGCGCGATGGCCAGCAGGTGACGGAGTTTCAGGAGGGCATCGTGCCCTGGGCGCTGCAGCGGCCGGTGGCGCTTTATTTTTGACGAGTACGACGCAGGGAGACCCGACGTGATGTTCGTGATCCAGCGGCTGCTGGAGCGCGACGGCAAGTTCACGCTGATGGACCAGAACCGGGTGCTGCGCCCGCACCCCTTCTTTCGGCTGTTTGCACCGCCAACACCGTCGGCCTGGGCAACCTGAGCGGCCTCTATCACGGCGCGCAGCGCCTGAACCATGCGCAAATCGACCGCTGGAACATCTTTGCCTCGCTGAACTACCTGCCGCGCGCCGAGGAAGTCGCCATCGTGCAGGCGCGGGTGCCGCATTTCGCCAATTCGGCAGGCCAGAAGCTGATCGAGGCCATGGTGGCGGTAGCCGACCTGACGCGCAAGGGCTTTGCGGCCGGCGACCTGTCAACGCTGATGTCGCCACGCACCGTGATCACATGGGCCGAGAACGCGGAGATCTTTCGCGACCCGGCGGTGGCGTTTTCGCCTGTCCTTCCTGAAACAAGTGCGACGAGGCCGAGCGCGCCATCGTGGCCGAGTACTTCCAGCGCTGCTTTGACCGGGAACTGGACGAATCCTACGCGCTTGGCGCTGGTGCTGGCGCGGCTACACCGTGACGCCGCGCCTGCCGACGTCCAGGCCACCGCCAGGCAGCAGCAGCGGGTCGAGGAGCTGTGCGCGGCGGCTATTCGCGCAGTCAGCGGCAAAGCTGACCTGCATTTTCGCGGGCGGCGCCTGTACCGTGGCCACCAGGCGCTGCCGCTGTTTGCGCCGCACCTCAGCCCGTCGCTAGCAACCGACGACTTCGGCTCGTTTCGCGGCGCGGCGGACGGCATGGCGCTGCGCCTGGTGCATTCGGACGCCGACTTGCACCGCAGCCTTAGCCCGGTGGAGCCGTTGGCGCGCATGCTGTCGAGCTGCTGGAGCAGCTGCGCTGCGAAAGCCCTGGCGCCACCGGACATGCCCGGCCTGGTGCGCAACCTGAGGCACCGCATGAACAGTGGTCAATGGCCTTTCACCACAGCGGCCTGACCGAAACGTCCAGCGGCATCTTGCTCTACACCGTGGCGCAGATTTGCCGTGCTCGCGTGACGGCCGAGCCGGTGCTGCACGCCACAGAGGATTTCATCGAGGCACGCGCATGGCGCTAGCGCCCAAGCTGGGCCACAGCCTGGCCCGGCTGCGCCGCGCGCGCTTTGACCAGGCCGCTTACGCGCAGCATGCGCTGGCCATTGCCCACGCCGTGGCGGCCATGGTTCACAACACGCAGGAAGCCGGCGACGACCATCGCGACACGCCCGAAGAAGACCGGAACAAGCTGCCGCGCAATGCTTTTCGGCTGTGGACGGATTTTGAAGACGAGAACGCTGGCGACGGCATCGCTAAGCCAGCCTCGGGCAACAGCCGCGTGCGGGAGGAGTCCGAAGACGGCTACCGGGTGTTTACCAGGGCCTATGACCGCGAGGTCCGGGCAGCCGAACTGGTGCGCGCGGCTCTGCTGCGCGAATACCGCGAGCGGCTGGACAAGCGCATTGCCGGCCAGGGCATCCATGTGGCACGGCTGGCGCGGCAGCTCAAGGCCCTGCTGGCCGTGCCCACGCGCGAGGGCTGGGATGGCGGCCAGGAAGAAGGCCATATCGACGGCCGCCTGCTGGCGCAGCTGGTCGCATCGCCCACCGAGCGGCGACTGTTTCGCGTCGAACGGCACGAGCCGGTGGCCCATTGCCAAGTGAACTTCCTGATCGACTGCTCGGGCTCGATGCGCGAACACATCGAGTCGGTGGCCATGATCGTCGACGTGCTGGTGCGCGCGCTGGAGCAGGCCGATGTCGCCAGCGAGGTGCTGGGCTTTACCACCGGCGCGTGGAATGGCGGCCGCACCCGGCGCGACTGGCTCCGCGCCAGCCGGCCCGCGAACCCCGGACGCCTGAACGAGGTCTGCCACATGGTGTTCAAGGACGCCGACACGCCCTGGCGTCGCGCCCGGCCCGATATCGCCGCGCTACTCAAGGCCGACCTGTTTCGCGAAGGCATCGACGGCGAGGCCGTGGCCTGGGCCTGCCAGCGCATGCAGGGACGAGGCGAAGGCCGGCGCCTGCTGATCGTCATCTCCGACGGCTGCCCGATGGATGGCGCGACCCACCAGGCCAATGACATGCATTACCTCGACCACCATCTGCGTCAGGTGGTGACGCAATTGGAGCAGACCTGCAAGCAGAGATTTTTGGCGTGGGCGTAGGGCTGGATTTGAGCCCCTACTACATCCGCAGCAAGGTGCTAGACCTGTCAAGCTCGGTCACCAACGAGGTGTTTCGCGACATTGTTGCGATGATCGCGGACCGCGGAAGGCGCTGAACACCCCGTGGGACACCCCGGATCTGTCCCGGTTGACAGGCCATGAAAGTCCATTTAGAATAATTTCTAAATATTAAAATATTGTTCCAAATATTAGAACAATGCTGATCAAAGAATTCATGGACTCCACCCTTGAATGGATGACACGCCAGCAGCGCGACTGCCGCGTGACCGACCTGGCCCAGGCCTTCGGCATGGCTCGCAGCAACGCGCACCGTACGCTCCAGACGCTGGTCGAGTGCGGCTGGGCGGTGCAGGACCCTGCTACCAGCGCCTACCGGACGAGCCTGCGTCTGTTCGAACTGGGCGCGCTCGTGGCCGAGGTGGCTGACATCGGCACCCTGCTGCGGCCCCACCTCGCGTCGCTGGCTCAGGCCACTGGCGAGACCATCCACCTCGCCACACTCGACGGTGCCGAGATCGTCTACCTCGACAAGTTCGACAGTCCGCTGCCGGTGGCCGCGTACTCGCGCGTCGGCGGTCGTGCCCCCGCGTACTGCGTGGCATCGGGCAAGGCCTTGCTCGCGGCAGCCCGGCTGGATGTGGCCGCACTGCGCCAACGCCTTGGCACCCTGGTCTCCCACACGCCTAATAGCATCACAGACATCGACACCTTGCATGCCGAACTGGAACGGACCCGTGCGCGCGGTTATGCCGAGAACCGCGAGGAATGGCGCCGCGGCGTCTGCGGCCTGGGGGCACCGGTCTTCAACGCGCGGGGCGACGCGGTCGCCGCACTGGGCATGAGCGTGCCCTCGATCCGCTTCGCGCGCACCCAGGCACGCGGTCTCGCCGAACAGGTCATGGCCTGTACGCGCGACGCCAGCGGCACGCTCGGCTACCGGGTCGGACCGGCGCCAGCGACGCGTCTACCGACGCCCACCACCAAAAGTAGGAGACTGGAATGAAGCTATTAAGCAACGAAAAACCAACCACTACGAAAAAGTCTATCCCCGAGATACACGTTGTCGGCACAGTCGGCTTGGAGGATCAACCCCTACTGGCAGCGCACCCGGAGTCTGTAATGCCCTCGGTGGACGTTGATGCGAGCACGCATCTGAGCGTCGATGACTTGCGGGGGCCGGCGTTGCTGCACCGGCGCACCGTGCTGGCGGGACTGGCCGGCGCTGGCACGGCGCTACTGGCGCCCCAACTGACCGGTTGTGCGGGCGCGGGTGTTGCGACCCGCAGCGCGACGCTGCCCGGCTCGATCGCCGAGGCCGCGCGCGGCCTGCGCGCGCGCAGCTACAGTTGCGAGGAGCTCACGCGTGCCTACCTGCGCGCCATCGACGAGCTGCAGCCGAGGCTGAACGCCTTCATCACCGTGACCGGCCAGCAAGCGCTCGACCAAGCGCGCCGCCTGGACGCGGAGCTGCGTGCCGGCAAGGACCGCGGGCCACTGCACGGTATTCCGATCGTCCACAAGGACCTCTACGACACCCAGGGTGTGCGCACCACCGTCGGCTCGGAGTTTTTCAAGGACCGCATCCCGAACGCCGACGCCACGGTGGTGACGCGCATGGCCCAGGCCGGCGTCGTCTCGCTGGGCAAGACGCACATGAACGAGTTCGCCGCAGGCATCTCGGGCACCAACGCATTCTTCGGCGACGCGCATAACCCCTGGGACTTGGCGCGCTCTCCGGGCGGTTCCTCCAGCGGCACCGGGGCGGCGATCGCCGCCGGGTTGTGCCTGGGCGGCACCGGCTCGGACACGGGCGGATCGATCCGCGTGCCGGCCAGCTGGAACAACATCACCGGCATCCGTCCCACGTTCGGCCGGGTGAGCCTGCGCGGCGTCTACCCACGCGCCTATAGCCTCGACGTGGCCGGCCCCCTGGGCCGCTCGGTGGCCGATGTGGCCATGTTGCTGCAAGCCATGGTGGGCCACGACCCGCCTACAAGGATTCGATGAAGTCGCCGCACGAGGACTTCAGCAGGGATCTAAAGGCCGGCGTGCGCGGCGTGCGCATCGGCATCATCGAGAACTACACCTACCGCGATGTCGACGCCGACGTGGCACGGGCGGTGGAGGAGGCCAATCGCACGCTGGCCAAGCTGGGCGCCACGGTGGTTCCGGTACGCATCCCGATGCTCTCAGGGCCACTGGAGTACTCGGCGCTGTTCAATATCCTGCTCTACGAATTCAACCAGATCCTCGGCCCCGAGTACCGCGCGACCGAGAACAAAAAACTGTTTGGCCCGATCGTGCAGGGCAACATCGTCCGCGGCGAGAAGGTCTCGCGCGAGTTCTACGACAAGGCGCTGGCCGAGCGCGCGCAGCAGAAGGCGCAGTTCCGCGAGGTCTTCAAGCAAGTCGACGCGCTCGTCACGCCGACGCTGCCTACCGTGGCACCATTGCTCTCGGCCAGCGGCGAAACCTACGACCGCGGGCGGCAGTTCATGCTGCCCTTCAGTTGGGTCGGCGTGCCGTCGATCGCGGTGCCTTGCGGCTTCGACGGCCAGGGCCTGCCCATCGGCATGCAGATCGTCGGCGACGAGATGCGCGAGTCGCTGCTGCTGCGCATCGCTGCGGCGTACGAAAGCGCGACGGCGTTCCATAGCAGGCGAGCGCCGGTGCACACGACCGTGGTGCTTTGATCATTGCCGAGGTTGGTGGGCTGCGCTTCGGCGCAGCGCGCCTCAGGCGCCGGTTCCTCTTGAGCACCGTGTCGTTCACCGGACTGATCGCTGCCCACGCTCGCCGCTGAACGCGCCCCGATGCAGCCGAATCGCTCGGGGCAGAGACAGAGAGTTGACAGGACACCGACACCCATTTATGATATGTTTCATATATTCGAACATTATTCCAATATTTAGAATATTACTAACCACTGAACCCCATGGACTCCACCCTCGCCAAGGGCCTCGCCGCCCTAGAATGGATGACACGCCAGCAGCGCGACTGCCGCGTGACCGACCTGGCCCAGGCCTTCGGCATGGCTCGCAGCAACGCGCACCGTACGCTCCAGACGCTGGTCGAGTGCGGCTGGGCGGTGCAGGACCCTGCTACCAGCGCCTACCGGACGAGCCTGCGTCTGTTCGAACTGGGCGCGCTCGTGGCCGAGGTGGCTGACATCGGCACCCTGCTGCGGCCCCACCTCGCGTCGCTGGCTCAGGCCACTGGCGAGACCATCCACCTCGCCACACTCGACGGTGCCGAGATCGTCTACCTCGACAAGTTCGACAGTCCGCTGCCGGTGGCCGCGTACTCGCGCGTCGGCGGTCGTGCCCCCGCGTACTGCGTGGCATCGGGCAAGGCCTTGCTCGCGGCAGCCCGGCTGGATGTGGCCGCACTGCGCCAACGCCTTGGCACCCTGGTCTCCCACACGCCTAATAGCATCACAGACATCGACACCTTGCATGCCGAACTGGAACGGACCCGTGCGCGCGGTTATGCCGAGAACCGCGAGGAATGGCGCCGCGGCGTCTGCGGCCTGGGGGCACCGGTCTTCAACGCGCGGGGCGACGCGGTCGCCGCACTGGGCATGAGCGTGCCCTCGATCCGCTTCGCGCGCACCCAGGCACGCGGTCTCGCCGAACAGGTCATGGCCTGTACGCGCGACGCCAGCGGCACGCTCGGCTACCGGGTCGGACCGGCGCCAGCGACGCGTCTACCGACGCCCACCACCAAAAGTAGGAGACTGGAATGAAGCTTTTCGCCCCCTGGCTGCGCACCGGCTTGCTGGCTGCCGCAGCGCTCGCAATACCTTTAGCCGCTCAGGCCCAGAATGCCGAGTATCCGGACAAACCGATCCGGCTCATCGTTCCCTATCCACCCGGTGGTGGCACCGACGTGATCGCGCGCATCGTGCAGGAGCGCTTTCAAGCACTGCTCGGGCAGCCCATCATCATCGAGAACCGCGGCGGTGCTGCTGGCTCCATCGGGACCGAGGTGGCGGCCAAGTCGGCGCCCAACGGCTACACCGTGCTCTTCACGCTGTCGTCGCACACCATCAACCCATCCATCTATCCGAAGCTGCCGTTCGACACCGCCAAGGACTTTGAGCCGGTTGGCATGGTTGCATCGCTGCCGCAGATCCTGGTCGCGAATATGCAGTTCCCCGCCAACACGGTGGCCGAGCTGATCACGCTGGCCAAGGCCAAGCCAGGGACGTTGTCGTTCGCGTCGGTGGGTAACGGCTCACCCGGCCACTTGGCCGGCGAACTGCTCAAGCTGCGCACCGGCACCCAGATGACGCACATTCCCTACCGAGGCGGCGGCCCTGCGGTCACCGACGTGATGGGCGGACAGGTGCCAATGCTGTGGGTGTCCATTCCCGCCGCCGCGCAGTTCGTGAAGTCCGGCAAACTCAAGGCGCTTGCGGTGTCAACGCAAAAGCGCAGCGCGGCTTTTCCGGACGTGCCGACCATGCAGGAAGCAGGCGTGCCCGACTTCGAGGTCGATTCCTGGTATGCGATGTTCGTGCCGGCGAAGACCCCGCGGCCGGTGATCGACAAGCTCAACCGCGTGATCAACACCGTGATGCGCGAGCCCAATATCCGCGACAAACTACTGGCCCAAGGCAGCGAAGGCGTCGGCGGCACGCCCGAAGAACTCGGCAAGGTGGTGAGTACCGAGCTGGCACGCTGGAGCAAACTCGCCAGGGAAGCCAACATCAAGGTCGACTGAGACCACGGCAAAAGCTGTATCCACGACACATCCTTATCCCGCACATGCAACATCCTATGAAAAATCCGACATTTCCCACGCAAGCTTCCGGCCCGATCGCCGAACTTGTCGCCCGCGCCCGCGTGGCCCAGCGCCTCTATGAAACCTGGTCGCAGGAACAGGTGGACACGGCGGTAGTCGCCGCAGGCTGGGCGATCATCGAGCCGGCGCGCAACCGCGAGCTGGCTGAGCTGGCCGTGGCCGACACCGGCGTCGGCAACGTCGAGGACAAGGTTCGCAAGAACCACCGCAAGACCCTCGGCCTGCTGCGCGACCTGCGCGGCGCGCGTTCGGTCGGCGTGATCGCCGAAGACCCGGCGCGCGGCCTGGTCGAGATCGCCAGGCCGGTCGGGGTGGTGTGCGCGATCACGCCCTCGACCAACCCCGGCGCCACGCCGGCCAACAAGATCATCAATGCGCTCAAGGGGCGCAATGCCGTGATCGTGGCGCCCTCGCCCAAGGGCTGGTCGACCTGCGCGCGCCTGATCGAATTCATCCACGCACAGTTCGACCGCATCGGCGCGCCGCGCGACCTGGTCCAGTTGCTACCCTCCCCGGTCAACAAACAGTCTACGGCCGAGCTGATGACGTTGTGCGACCTGGTGGTGGTGACCGGCTCGCAGGCCAACGTGCGCGCGGCTTATGCGAGCGGCACGCCGGCCTTCGGCGTGGGCGCGGGCAACGTGGCCGGCATTGTCGACGAGACGGCGGACGTGGCATTGGCAGCCGAGCGCATCGTGCGCTCGAAGACCTTCGACAACGCCACCAGCTGCTCGTCCGAGAACAGCGTGGTACTCGTGGACGCGGTGCGCGCGGCCACGCTCACAGCGCTCGAGGCACGCGGAGCGGTCATGCTCGACGTGGCGCAGAAGGAGGCGCTGCAGGCGCTGATGTGGCCGGAGGGCAAGCTGTCGGCTTCGGTGATCGGCCAGTCGGCCCGCATGATCGTGCAGCGCGCTGCGGCGCTGGACACGGCAGGCCGCGACGCCTGGCTCGCGATCGCCGAGCGCGACCCGCGCATCTTGATGGTGGCCGAGGAAGGTGTAGGCCACGATTATCCCTTCTCGGGCGAGAAGCTGAGCCCGGTGCTGGCGATTTACACTGCGCGCGACTTCGCCGAGGCCGCGGCGACCGTTGAACGCATCTACGCCTACGAGGGGGCGGGTCATTCAGTTGGGCTGCACAGCACGGTGCCGGAGCGGGCGCTACAGCTGGGGCTGACGCTGCCGGTCTCACGGGTGATCGTCGACCAGGCGCACTGCATTGCCACGGGCGGCAGTTTCGACAACGGACTGCCGTTTTCGCTGTCGATGGGATGCGGCACTTGGGGCAAAAACAATTTCTCGGACAACATGAATTACCGCCACTTCCTAAACATCACACGCGTGTCGCGACCAATACCGGAGAAAATGCCGAGCGAGGAAGAGATCTTCGGAGCATTCTTCGCCAGGCACGGTGCAGAATGAGTGCGTCGGCTTCAACGGTCCATGACCTAATCGGGCAGCAGGCCGAACGCCAGCCGCTCGCGGTATTTGCCGTGTCTACACAGGATGATCGCCGCATCAGCTACGGCGAACTTGCACGCGACTGCCGTGCGGTTGCCGCCCTGCTAGCCAGCCATGGGGCACGTCCCGGAGACACAGTTTCCGTGATCATGCCTAATGGACTGCAGACACTTCGCGTATTGTTGGGAACGATGTACAGCGGACTGTGTGTGAATCCGGTCAACCTGCTTTCACAGCCTGAGCAGATGCGCTACGTTTTGGCGCATTCGGATTGCCGCGTGGTGTGCGTCGCGCCCGAATGGGAGCAACGAGTCAGCGGCATGCTGACCGATGTGGGTCGCCCGGTGGAGATCATCGTGATTGATCCCGACGCCGCCACATTACCGATGCAAGCAGATACCCTCTCGAGCGTGGATACGCCAGCGCCTGCCGCAAATGCAGTGGCCCTGTTGATGTACACCTCTGGCACCACTGGCACGCCCAAGGGCGTGATGCTGACCCAGCAAAACCTGGTCGCCAATGCGCTTGCCGTCAGTCGTGAACACAAGCTGCGGCCTGAGGACCGGGTGCTCGCGGTACTGCCGCTCTATCACATCAACGCTTTCATGGTGACCATGCTCGCGCCGCTTGCGCACGGCGGTAGCCTGGCAATGGCACCTCGCTTTTCAAGCAGCCAGTTCTGGGAGCAGGCTGCGCAAACGCAATGCAGCTGGATCAATGTGGTGCCCACCATGATTTCCTACCTGCTTGAGGGCGAACAGCCTCCTCGCGAGAAAACGTTAATGATCCGCTTTTGCCGTTCGGCGTCGGCTGCGCTACCTCCAGAACACCATCGTGCTTTCGAAGAGAAGTTCGGGATTGGCATCATCGAAACTATGGGTCTCACCGAGACCGCTGCACCGGCGTTCTCCAACCCTCTCACACCGAGTAAGCGCAAGCTCGGCGCCGTTGGTCGCGCGTCGGGTTGCGAAGCAAAAGTTGTTGACTCGGCGTTTCAAGAAGTAGCGGATGGCGTTACCGGCGAGTTGTTGGTTTTCGGCCCAAACGTGATGCAGGGCTACTACAAGAATGAAGCAGCTACACGTGCCAGCTTTACCCCGGAGGGTTGGCTGCGCACCGGCGATCTTGGCCACAGGGATGCCGATGGTTTTTTCTTCGTGACGGGTCGCATAAAGGAGCTGATTATAAAAGGTGGCGAGAATATTGCGCCACGTGAGATTGACGAGACACTGCTGCAGCACCCGGCCGTCCGCGAAGCAGCCGCCGTGGGGGTGCCAGACCGGCATTACGGCCAGGATATCGGCGCATGCATCGTGTTAAGGGAAGGGATAGCGTGCACGGAGGACGAGTTGCGTGAATTCTGTCTGCGCAAGCTTGGACGCTACAAGGCACCTGCGCATTACCGTTTTGTGGACGACCTGCCCAAGGGACCGTCAGGTAAGGTTCAGCGCCTCAAGCTCACGCCGCTTTTCGAGTGAGTTTCCTGATTCCGCCCTTTGGGCCGGCGGTGCTTGTTTTCAGCCTTTTCGTTGTCTTTTCGGCGGGCGTGGTGCGGGGCTTCGCGGGCTTTGGTTTCTCGGCTGTGACGCTGGCTGGCTTGTCGCTTGTGATTTCGCCAGTGCTTGTAGTACCCGCCATATTCATGCTTGAAGTGCTTGCAAGCCTGAGCCAGCTGCGTGGAATTTCGCGTGATAAGCGCTCACCGGTAGATGTGACCGTAACACGATAATTGCGGTCACAAAAATGGCGCAAGGGTTGAGATGAAGCTGAAAGTGCTGGAGTTGTCGCAAGAAGATCGGGCGAAGTTGGTGAAGATCGTGGAGAAGGGATGCGACTGGCGCATGCGTCATCGCGCGCAGACGCTGCTGCACTTTGGAGACGGGTGGCGGGCCAAAGCCATCGCGACGCAGCAGCATCTGCATCTGGACACGGTGTATGACCGGCGCAAGCACTGGCTGCAAGAGGGTTTCGCCTCGTTGGCGGACAAGCACCGCTGCGGCGTAGCCTCGAAGGTGAATGAAGCGCAGCGCGAACAACTGCGCATGTGGGCGACAGCGCAAGCGCTGACGGCGCGCCAGTTGGTGACCAAGCTCAAGGAGGAGTTCGACATTTTCATCCATCCCAACACGCTGGGGGTCATTTTGAAGCAGATGGGCTTCGTGTGGAAGCGCACGCGGCACAGCTTAAAAAAAACGTGATGAACTGAAATTCCGCGTAGCACAGATTGAAATCAATGACATGCTGGCAGCGGTCGATCGAGGGGAAATCGACGTGGCTTACTGTGATGAAGCTGGGTTTACGTCGGCCCATCCGAATCGCAGTGCATGGACGCCGGTAGGCCAATGTCATACGAGCGACGCCTTGCGGGGCAAGCGCCTGAATGTCGTGGGCGCCCTGCTGTCGTCGGGTGAGTTGTTTACCGTGAAGTTGTGGGAAACGATGACAGCCGCGCTGTTTGCCGGGTTCCTGGGCCAGCTGATGGCGCATGTGGGCAAGCCCTTGGTGGTGATTCTGGACAACGCCTCGGTGCATAAGGCAAAAGCCATTGCGCCACTGCTTGAGGGTCTGCAGCGCCAGGGCTTGAAGTTGTACTTCCTGCCGCCCTACAGCCCGGAACTCAACCGCATCGAGAAGCTGTGGCACAAGATGAAATACGAGTGGATGGACTTCAAGGCGCGCGATGCCAAAACCCTCGAAGCTGATGTGCAAGAAATATTGGCCGGATTCGGCGAGAGATACAAGCTGGATTTCTGCCAAACCATTACGGAATGAATTGCCGGTAAGCGCTTACCTGCCTGGCGCTGGTGCTTGAGCCGGTAGCTCTCGCCGGCAATGGGCACGATGTGGGCGTGGTGCAGCAAGCGGTCAAGCAGCGCCGCCGTCAACGTTGCATCCTGCGCAAACGTGGTGTCCCACTGCCCAAAGGGCAGGTTGCTCGTCACGATCAGGCTGCCCTTTTCATACAGTGCAGCGATCACCTGGAAGAACAGGTTGGCCTGCTCGCGGTTCATCGGCAAATAGCCGATCTCGTCGATGATGAGCAGCCGGTAGGCCTTGATCGTGCGGTTCATGACACTTTTCAAGTTGTTCTGCAGGTAGGCCGTGGTCAGCACCAGCAGCAGATCAGCGGCCGTCATGAAGCGCGTCTTGATGCCGGCCTGCGCCGCCCGGTAGCCCAGCGCAATGGCCAGATGCGTCTTTCCAACACCGCTGGGGCCGATCAGTACGACGTTTTCACGCCGCTCCACAAAGCCCAAGCCAGCGAGATCCTCCACCTGGCTTTTCTTGACTCCCTTGGCAAAGTCATAGCTGAAGTCGTCCAGGGTTTTGATGACGGGAAAGCCTGCCAGACGCGTCATCATGGTTTGCTTTCGGACCTTTCTCCCGGCCGCTTCCTCCTTGAGCAGCCCTTCGAGAAAGTCGCTGTAGCCCGTGTCGGTTTTGGCCGCGTGCTGCGCGGCCGCACCGTAACCCTGCGCGACACAAGGCAGTGACAGCGTCTCGCACAGCAGCGTTATTCGTTCATGTTGCAAATTCATGCTTCGGCCCCTTGCGCGATCTGGCTCAGCAGCTGCTCATACACTGCCAGCGGGTGCTGTATCGGCAACGCCTGAGCCATGTGTCCGGTCACGGCCGCTGGGCGCACCAGATGGGCTGGCGCGCCTGGTGGGACTATGGCTGTCGCCTGCGCTGGGCGGGCCGCAGCCATGTCGCCGCGCCAAGGCGCCGCCATCGGCTGCAAGGAGGGGCGCTCTTGCCTCAAGCGAGCTGACGGCTGCACGCCCGTGGTGCCATGCACACGGTCGTTTGCCACCTCTGCCAGCCACCGTGCGACTTCGATGTTGGCCGTGACCACATCGAGTTGCAGGCCAGCGTGCTTCAGGCGGCTGGTCAGGGGCACGTAGAACGAGCGGCGCAAGTAGGGGGTCTAAGCCGGAACCCCAGAAAATTCCGTCACCCCAACTCCAGCCCAGCCACGAGCGCGTCCAGGTCGATCGTCTTTCCGTCACTCTGGAACGTGTAGTGCCCGTTCAGCAGGATGTGCCGCCAGGCCGCCGGTGAAATCTTGGTGATCAGCGCCAAGGCCTTGGCGTTGCCGCTGGCCTCGCATTTCGTCAGCAGGTGCGACAGGATGGCCGAGTTGTAGTAGATGATTGCGTTGGCGATCAGGCGTGCGCATTGGTTGCTGATCTCGATTTCGATGTCAGTCCGACCGGTCAGTTCCTTCTTTCCGCCGACCTGGGCGACAGTCGAGCGTAGCTGGTGGTAAGACTCAATGCGATTTTGCGAGCGATGGACGCTGCGTTCGATTTGTGGATCGCGCAGGTAGCGCAACGTGTAGATGCTGCGCACGAGCTTGTCAAATTCAAAGATCGCGCGTCGCGTCGGGTTCGTCGTGGTGTAGGTGCACAGCTTGCGGATCAGCGTGCCCTGGGTCATCTCCTTGAGCCCGAGCGTGGCGACGATTTGATCGATGTTCGGTTTTTCGTCGACGATCAGTTTCAGGTCAATCTGGCCGACCGGGCGAATCAGGTATTTCTCATACATAGCAGGGTCGTCGGCGCAATACAGTTCCTTCAGCTGTTTGTCCATGGCGGTGAAGCGCGGCTCAAAGCGCCGGCCGAACCAGTACAGTATGGCGAAGTTGGCCTTGTTGACGCTGTGCATGTCGCCGGTGATCGCGGTCGGCACGATGTCCGACGTGTTGCGATACCAGATATCGAACACATGGTGCGCCTCGTATTCGTGTGCGCCAATCAGGTAGCCGTTGAGCGGCACGTGGTTGCACAGCAGCGTGTAGGCGACCACGCCCTTGCCGCGCCCGAAATACTTGCGCGAAGAGCGCGCCTTCACGGTTGGCCGCTCAACGCCGAATTTCTGACCATCGACTGCGCCATACAGCGTATCGAGGTCGAACGAGTAATGCGGGAAGATGGGCAGCGCGGCGATGGCGTTGCTGATGCGGTCGTTGGCCGCATGCAGCGATGCCTGGCGCAGGTACTGCTGGTAGGTCGTTTCCAGCACGTGGTAGGGGATGTCGCTGGTGCGCGCCATGACCTGATTGCCGTGGTTCATCGCCTGCGCAATGATGACCGCCATCAGGCTGTCGGCGTCGGCCACCTTCTTCGCATAGCGCGGCTGCAACGGCGTGAGCGCCGACAGGAACTGGCACTGTCTGTTGACGAAACGAAACACATCGGCGACATCGCAGTGCGGCAGTTGCTCGTAGAACCCCTGCTCGCGGGCCTTCTGGTTCTCACCCTTGGGCTTGCGCCAGATCAGCTTTTTCGTGTCCTTATCGTAGTCCAGGTGCGTCAATTTGCCCTGTTTCAGCTCGCTGTCGAATGCCAGCCATTGCGCGCGCAGCTCGGCCGTCAGCGCGTCGAGCTGGGCATTGACCGGCTGGCGCAGGAAGGGGATGTCCATTTGGGCGAGCGCATCGGCTTTCTCGTCCATCGAGACCAGCTCATCGGAGAAGTGGCGGTGTTGCAGGCTGTCGTCGAGATAGATTTCGCCCGACTGCAATCGCTTCCTGATCTGCCGATATAGCCAGAACTCGTAGTGATCGGCGTGCAGTCCAGTCGGCTTTCCGTCGGCATCGAAGGTCAACAGGTACGGTCGCAACCGCTTGGGCAACGTGGCCGCCGGACATTCGGCCAGCGGCCGCTGCGACAGGCGCTGCTGCTTGGCGAAAACGCTCTTGGCCCAGGCCAGCGCTGCGAGCCATGCACTGTCGGGGACGGCGCTGGCAAAGTCGAGCGCGACGTACAGCGGTCGCAGATGGCGCCGGATGCGCTCAGTCAAGCCGTCCACCGCCTGCCAGTGCAGGGCCAGCTTGCTCGCCGGCTTCACGCTCAGGCGCTGACCGGTGATCTGTAGCGTGTCTCTGGGCATGATGTTGTACGCGCGCTGGCGCACGTTGCCGAACGGCGTGGCGTCGGTCACCGTGTCATCGACATAGAGCAACAGCAGGCGACCAACCTGCGGCGTATCTTGCTGACGACGCACCTGGTCCGCCAAGAAAGACTTCTGCGCGAGCGCGCTGCTCTCGTCCTCCAACTGCTTCATGTGATAGGCCATCGCATCGACCAGGTTGTCGCAGAGCTGCCGGTAGCGTTGCCAGGCGTAGCACAGCAAGTAGAGATGGGTCTGATCCGCCTTGAGGTTGCGCAGGTCGTGGACGGTATAGAAGTTCGCCAGACTCGCGTAGTACAGCAGATTTTGCTGCGAAACGCCCAGCTTGGGCAGCAGCGCCTTGGCGATCCGGTGCAGCGGCTCCAGCAAGGCGCGCTTCTCGCGCTCGCGGATCATCTGACGCCAGCCGAAGCTCTTGGCGTCCTGCTTGAGCGCCGCCAGTTGAGACAAGGTGTCATCACGCACCAGGAGCTGGGCCAAGGCGGCCTTGGCCGCGTCGTCCAGCACTTGCGCCAGCAAGCCGCCCAAGCGCCGACGTTCGGCAGACAGTGTTTCGCTGATCAGCTCTTGCACGGTGGTGTAGCCTGGCCGGATGATCTTGTGCTTGTTGAGCCAGACGATCAGCTCGGCGGCCACGAATCCCGGCGTCACGTCGCGCCGAGCGGTCTGCGCGGCCTGCTGCCCAAGCTGCGGCAAGAAGCCGGCCGCCCATAGCTGGTAGCCGAACAGTTCGGCAACTCGCTCACGCTGGGTGTAATGCTCATGCTTCGTAATCGGCTTGCGCTCGAACGCCTCGCCGTGGAAATAGCGGCTCAGCACGAAGGCGCAATCGTCCTCGACCTCGCTCCAGTCAAAGCGGAAGAAGGCATGTTTGGCCTTGAAGTAGCCGATCTGCAAGAGGCAGTAGACCTGGGCATGCAGGCCGGCACGGCTGCTGGCGAGTGCCAGTTCTGTTTGCGTCAATGCCAGATATTCCAGCCGCTGTGCATCGTCGAAGTCCGGCAGGCCGTACAGCGCTTCCTGCTCGGCATCGGACAAAACACTGAGCAGCTTATTTTTGGCGGTCATCGTTGCGTCCCTTCCCTGCTGCGTGCCTGGACTTGCACGTCCGCTTTGAGAATTCATGGCGTTTTCAGAAAGTCGATAGCACAGCGCTCTAAAGTTGCGCCAGTCATCCCATCACGCGATGCTCATATTGCCCGCCTACAGCCAGTGTTCGTAAGGGGATCGTTCAACGGACACTCGAAAAAGCATAGGGCAGCGACGGAAAATCAAGGCTTTAGCTGTCTCACTTAGATGGTACGATAAATATCTCATTTGAGGCCCTATTAGGGTAGGCGTAAGGATTCGTTCGTAAATGAGTAAGATCGCCCGCAAACCTGCACCAGGCTTAGGTTTCGAACCCGACCCCGTAGTCCACAGGGTGGGGATGACGCTCTTTCATTTCGTAAAGTCCAAAGCGATTGAGGTGATGCGTTCGGTAGGGGCTCAGCCTGGCAAGCAGCTCCGGCGTGAGTTTCATGCCATCCGTTTGCAGTTCCTTCAACGCCTGCGTAATGGTGTGGCAATTGTGGAAGATCACCAGGTTGGAGATCAGGTGGTTGTACTTGATGACCTTGAGTTGATCGTCGCGAACGTTGTGGGTGATGGTGTCGGCGCCAAAATAGGCCCACTGGGCAAAATTGTTGAAGCCTTCGCACTTGTTTTGCGCGGCCTGAATGATGCGGCGCAAGTCCTCATCGCCAATGTAGTCGAGCAGGAACGTGGTGCGAATCACCCGCCCGAGCTCGCGGAACGCGAAGTACAGTTTGTTTTTGCGGCTGGCCGTGCCAAGTTTTCGCAGCACCGTCGAGGGTGAAATCCGTCCGGCCCGGATGGACTGGGCGACTTGCAGCATGTCGGGCAAGTGGCAGGCGATCAGGTCCCAGTCGATCGCTTCTCCGGTAAACAAGGTGTCGATGTGCTGGTACGCCTCCTGAGGCGTGGGCCTGTACCATTTGAGATCCTTCCAGTTGCGTATGCGTGGCATCAGCTTGATGCCCAGCAGGAAAGCCAATGCGTAGACTGGCGCACTTTGCGCCTGCGTGTCGCCGTGCAAGATGTCGGGCTGAACGTCCGATGTGTTTTTGCTCAGGCCATCGAGGATGTAGATGGCCTCCCAGACCCCGCAGGGAATGAAGTGCGAGAACAGGGCGATATAAGCATCGCTGACGTGATAGTAGGCAATGCCGCCATGGCCACCGTAGCGGATGTGCCGCTCGGACAGCAGGTTGTTTTCGTACAGGTTCCACTGGGTGCCGTCGGCCGCAGCGCGCCGGGTGTCACCCCAATACCGAGGCAGCTGGAACTGGTTATAAGCGTTGATGGTGTCGGTGATCGCCGCCTCCAGTTTTTGGCGTGGTTCAAAACTGGGTAACACTATTTTTTTGATTCCCCGTCCGCCATGACCTCGCCGAGCACCCTCCAATCGCTCACACATGGAAGACACTCGTTCCTTTTTCCATGAAGCGAGTACCCGATGAAGAACCCCTCGTGCGTTGCCGCCAACATGTCAGCCCACGAGCGCAAGGGTCTTGCCATCTTGGCCCTGACACAGATCGCACAGGTCACGCAACTGTCCGAGCAGCAGGGCATCAGTCGACAATTCATCTACCGGCAAAAGCACATGGCTGAGCAGGCCATTGATCAGGCGTTCACCACTAACAAGACCGAGGTCCTGTTCCATCTGCCGGTTACACCGGCATGGATCGATCAGCTCATACTGTCACTGACCTTGATTTGCCGGAGTTCCTGCCGGGGCGTCAAGGAGTTGATGCAGGGCATGTTGGGCGTGTCGGTGAGCGAGGGCACAGTCCACAACCGACTCCAGTGTGCTGCTGCACAGGCGCAAGCGATCAATCGCGCCCAGGACCTGTCAACCATTGGCGTTGGCCTGCACGACGAAATCTTCCAAGGCTCCACGCCCGTACTCGCCGGCGTGGATGCCGCCTCAACCTACTGCTATTTGTTGGCTGCGGCTGAGCACCGGGACAGTGACACTTGGGCCATTCACCTGTTTGATGCCTGCAAGCAAGGATTCAACCCGAAGCACACCATTGCGGACGCCGGCCAAGGACTGCGCGCTGGTCAAAAAGTAGCGCTACCCGGCACGCCCTGCCATGGCGATGTTTTCCACATTGCACAGCAGTGCGAGAGCCTGGCCAATGTGTTGGCTCGCCGGGCCAAGGGAGCTGTCTCCCGGTGCAAGGTGTTGGAACAGGAGATGATTGGTGCCAAGGAGATGGGCTGCGGCAATACGCTATCAAGGGAGCTGGCGCTTGCGCGTCAGGCCGAACAGCAAGCAACAAGGTTGGCCCGGGATGTGCGCACGCTGGTTGCTTGGTTGAGTCATGACATTTTGGCGCTGGCAGGTCCCGATCTGGCCGGGCGGCGGGTGCTGTTCGATTTCATCGCGGCCGAGCTGCACCAGCGTGAACACTTGGACTCAGCCCGCATTCGTCCGGTGCGCCGGGCGCTGGAGAATCAACGTGACGATTTGCTGGCGTTCGTCGGGGTATTGGATGCCAAGCTGGGGACCATCGCACAGAGCAGCAAGGTCTCGCTGGATCTGGTGCGAGATGCCTGCTTGCTACAACGCAAGTCAGCCCTGTCGACTTCCTACTGGAAGCGATGGAATCAACTGCGAGAGAAGCTCGCGGACAAATTCCACGGTGTCCTTGACGCTGTGGTCGAGGCCATGAAGCACATCCCAAGGGCCAGCTCGATGGTTGAAAACCTCAACTCGCGGCTGCGCACCTACTTCACCCTGCGTCGCCAACTGGGCACGCCGTACCTTGGCCTGCTGCAGTTCTTTCTGAACCACCGCACCTTTATGCGTAGTCGTTGTCCTGAGCGGGTTGGCAAAAGCCCGGCGCAACTATTGACCGGAAAAGCCCATGCGCATTGGCTCGAACTGCTGGGCTTTACCCGGTTTCAACGGGCCTGAGGACTTCTCTGAAGAGCCAAACGCGGCCTCTTCAGATATGCACTTTTAAATCAAGTTTGGCTCATTTCGGGGCCGGAATTCCTGCGCCTGTGTTACCCAAAAACGGCACTTTTTGAACCACGCCGCTGAACGTCCGATGTGTTTTTGCTCAGGCCATCGAGGATGTAGATGGCCTCCCAGACCCCGCAGGGAATGAAGTGCGAGAACAGGGCGATATAAGCATCGCTGACGTGATAGTAGGCAATGCCGCCATGGCCACCGTAGCGGATGTGCCGCTCGGACAGCAGGTTGTTTTCGTACAGGTTCCACTGGGTGCCGTCGGCCGCAGCGCGCCGGGTGTCACCCCAATACCGAGGCAGCTGGAACTGGTTATAAGCGTTGATGGTGTCGGTGATCGCCGCCTCCAGTTTTTCAGTGCTCGCCTGGCGCTGATCGACGAAAGAGATCTGCCGCGCGCTGATGTCGGCGATATTGCGGGCGGTCTGGGTCGGACCCAGTCCGGTTCCGTATGCAAACGTGGTCAGGATTTTTCGCCGCGCCTCTTCCTTGAGTTTGCCCTGGTGTCCGCTGAGCGGCCCAAGATGCCTGTCCCAGCCGATCCATTGCGACGTATCGACGAGTACATCGAGCAGCGACAGTCCCAGCGCATCGAGCTTGCCCGTCAAGGCCTGGTCCAGCAGCGCGAACCCTTCGGGAAGCGGCGCCTTGGCATGGCGCCCCAGCTTCGCACGGCCTTCAATGATTCTGAAGAATGGATTTTCAGGATACAACTCGTCGGCCTTGCGCGCGGCCGCCTCCAGGAGGCCCCGAACGTGCTGCACGAACGCATTGTCCTGAACCGGCAGGCCGACCTCCTGGCCATACACCTCACGGGTGCGCGCGCACTCGTCCAGCGGCACCAGCTCATCGCGAAAGTCGGCGTATTCATTAGCGCCCACCACGCACATATCGCCCGATTTGAGTTCCCGAACCATCTGCGCGCAAACGCAGGCCTCGAACTGGCGCCGATGCAGCCGCGTGGGCGCTTCGCGCTGGGCCATGCCCGTGATGAGCTGCCACCATTTTTCCGGTACCCAGCCCAAGTCTGGCAAGCTCAAATAAGCAGCGGTTGCGCTTTGCAGCACGATCCACTCGCCCGAGCGTCCCCGCTGCGCGAGCATGAAGGTCAAGGCGCGCTCGAAGCTGGCATCCTGGCTGGTCGAGACGAATCGCAGTGCGCTCAGGATGCGCAGCAATTCGCTGCGCCTGCTGGCAAAGACAGGCGCCATGAAGCGGCATTCGTTCTTGCCACCGTATTGCGCGTGCAAGCGCGAGAATTCGCACAGGTCGGGCCGCGAAGCGATGGTCTGGCGAACGGCCAGCAACTGGGCTTGGCCAGGCTCGTCCGACTTCAACACGGCATCGAGCGATGCGTAGCGACGCAAAATCTCGTCGGTCTTTGCCTGGTTGTCCATCAAATACTGCTGCAATGCTTCTGTGGCCGCCTGCGATACCCGGCTCATCTGTTTGCAAAAGATGTTGCACAGGTCATCGGTCACGACGCCGAGTCGATGATGCAGCACGGCCAATGTCACCGCGTACCGTTTGGAGGCTGCCAGGTCAGCCATGCTGGCAGCGTCCAGCGCATTGCCCTCCAGCGCCCATTGACTGACCTTGATGAGCGGAACCGATTTGAGGATCGCGTTGTAGCGGGAAAGTGCGCTCAACTGCTCAAAGCGTGCCAGCAGCTCGCGCATGCCGTGAACGGTTGGCTTGACGGGGTCTTGCTTGAGGTCGTTCCAAGGACTGACCCGCCGGGGATTGTCCCCGACGACAAACAGCGCATCGAGAAATACCTCGCCAGTTTCGCCCAAGACGCCATGGACCTGCCCGTACAGGGTGTGATTGGCCGCTGCGCGAGCCGCGCGTGCTTGGCGCACCAGGGTGTCGAAGGCGGGCAACTCGTAGCGGCTTCGGACCAGCATCTCGATGCCGACGTTGACGATATCTGCCACATCCTCTTTGGTCATCGCCGCATCGTTGAGCGCTTCGCACAGCAGCGCCTTGCCAGCGGCCCCAAAAGGCTGGACGTCGAGAAATTTTCGCACTGCCGCCAAATGCTTTCGGCGCGCCTGGGACTCATCGTAGCGGCGCAAGTCCTCGCGATCAATGCGCCGCCCCATGGCGGTGGCGATATGCTCGATGATCACGGGCGGAATCTGGCTCGACACTACGAAATACCCCAGGCGCTGGAAGGACTTGAGCAAAAGCACAAAACCCAGTCGCGTCGTGGGTGCGCGCGCGGCGAGGGCGCCACAGGCTTTCTCCTCCTGCGTTGGCGTGTAGAAGCGCTCCAGCTCCGCAGGCGATGGGCGACTTTTAAAGCGCGGATAGGCGGTATCGCTGGGTTGCAAGTGGGACGGTCCTGGCGGTTTGAAATCTGAGGCTGTATCGTTTAAAGTAAACTTTATCTGGACCGTCATTCTGGCGCGGCCCCATGCGCCCTGGCGGGCGGTTTTGCGCGAAGGATTCAATTGGGACAGCGAGCGGCTCTTTACTGCCGGGTTTCCACGGCGGACCAGACCTGCGAGCGCCAGGAAGTCGATCTGCGGGCGTTTGCTGCCAAGGCTGGCTTTGAGGTCGTTGGGGTCTGGAAGGAAACGGCTTCGGGCGCCAAGGATGATCGCGCCCAGCGCAAGAAGGTCATGGCGCTGGCCCAGGCGCGCGATGTCGATGTGGTGCTGGTGACCGAGCTGACCCGCTGGGGGCGCTCGACGATCGATCTGTTTCACACGCTGGGCGAACTCCAGGCGTGGGGCATTTCCCTGATCGCCCAGACGGGCCTGCAGTTCGATCTGGGCACGCCGCAGGGCAAGCTCATCGCCTCGCTCATGTCCGTCCTGGCCGAGTTCGAGCGCGATCTGCTGCGCGAGCGGGTGCGCTCAGGGATTGCTGCGGCACAGGCGCGCGGCGTGCGCTTTGGGCGCCAGCCTGGTCAGCGCGTGAAAGCCGATCGCCATCAAAAGCGTGCGCTGGAGCTGGTGGCTGCCGGGCAGTCGTACCGGGAGGTCGCGCTGCGCCTGGGCATCAGCAAGAACACGGTGCTGGACATCGTCAAGCGCGACCGCGCGAAACAGGCAGCGCTTACAGGCTGAGGCTCAGTGAATAGTTGCACCAAAACGCATCTTCAAATCACTGAAATCCAAGCCTGGCGCGGGTTTGCGGGCGATCTTACTCATTTACGAACGAATCCTTACGCCTACCCAGTAACGCCAGCGACCTGCTGTGGCGCGCCTTGGGCGATGGCTTTGTCGCAGGCGGGGTGCATCGTTTGAGTCATGTCGCGTCATTGAACACCACCTGCACCCATTGCGCTGAAGCTTTGCGCAAACACCGCCGACAAAGCGGGTGACAGCTTAGCCCGATCCAGCAGGAACTCAAGCATCACCACTTGGCGCCGCTGCAAAAAAATCTGGTCGCGCACATCGCCAATCTGGTTTGTGAAACAACTGCTGGCGCCAACGCTAACTTCTTTGCACGGCTCAAGCAGTCCCTCGCCATCGCCACACACTTTGATAAAAACCGCGTGCAGGATCCTGGGCGCCACCTCCCTTTAGCTGCTGCTGGAGAAGGGGTTAATTGATGACATGCGTGGTATCAGGGCATCAAACTTTTCGAACCCTGGTGGAGCCGGGTCCAGAAAGTTCTGTCAAGCAACTTTTCGGTGGTTTCGCAGCGATCACGACAACTCCCGTCTTGTGTGGGAAGACATGTGCGAGCCCATCGTGCTTGACGACAACAAAGTCTCAGCCAAAGCTTTACTGGCTGGCCTTGACCAGCGCCAGCACCTCGGCCACGGAGCCGCCCGGCAGGCCCCGGGCCATGGCCTGCGCAAACAGGCCCAGCACGTAGTACAACTGTCCCGTCTTGACGGGCACCGCGTACACCGCGCTGCCCTGGCCTGTAACGAGCACCATGCCGGCGTCCTGGCGGCGCAGCTCAACAAACTTGTCTCTGGCCGCGCCATGCTGGCCAAACCGCACTGACGCACTGAGGTTCATCAGCACGG
Source organism: Polaromonas sp. CG9_12 (assembly GCA_000751355.1). Taxonomy (GTDB): domain Bacteria; phylum Pseudomonadota; class Gammaproteobacteria; order Burkholderiales; family Burkholderiaceae_C; genus Polaromonas. The sequence continues at coordinate 23,001 of CCJP01000004.1, forward strand.
CCATGGCGCCGGGCATTTCTTCCGGGGTGAGTTGCACGGTGAGTTTTCGGCCCCAGTCGTAGCCGCCGCTGCCATCACTGCCATCCTTGCTTAAGGCGCGGGCCGACTCGATGGTGACCACCTGCACGCCCATGAAACTGCTGCTGCGGCGGTGCGGTCCGATCTCCAGCGTGTGCGCCGCCTGGCTGCCAAAGAGCTTGACCTGCAGTCGCTCGGGCGCTCTAGCCGGCGCCGAGGGGTCTGCGAAAGCATGCCGGGTCGCAATGAACGGCTCGGAGGGGTCTGACGGCTCGGGTGGCGTATCGGCTCCTTGATCCCAGTCCGGAGCCGTTTCTTGATCCGGATCCAGGGGCGCCGCCGCATTGTCCATTGCTGGCAACGCCTGCGTCTCAAGCCCCAGGCTGCTCGCTGACGCCTGCCGTGCCAGGGCTTCCCGAAGGAGAGCCACGTCATCCGGGTGATCTGCCAGCTGGGCCAGGCGCGCCGACATGTCCCAGCCCGAGGCCATCAGGTCCAGGCCGGCGCCAAACAGAGCGTGACCCGTGCATACGATGCCCTGTGCCTGCAGCTGCGCCAGCAGGGCCGGCCGGGTGCAGCCAGCAGCCCAGGCAAGGATTTCGAGTTCCCGACGCTTTTCCTGGCCCTTGAGGCAAAGCACCAATGCCTGCGCCAGTGCTTCGTGTGCTTGCTCGTCCAAGCCAGACAGAAACGGGACGACCCGGGCCGGATCGGGCGCCGGCGTGCCGCGCGCGCGGCACACCTGCAGCCACCGCGTCCTCATCGACTCCACACGTTGCCCGTTGGGCTGGCTGCTTGGCATGGCGGCGGCCTCAAAGAATGACAGCGGGATTAAGGTGCTTTTGCAGCCGGATGAGCACCTGCTCGTCCTTCAGGCCGCAGCGGCGCAGGATCTCATTTAACGGCACGCCCTGGTTGAGCCAGCAGCTGATGCAGGTGTTGCGCAGCGTGTTGGGCCCCATCTGGGCGATGTCAAAACCCACCAGACACCGTGCCATGTGCGCCTGGCACAGGTTGTACAGGCTTTTGGGGGTGATGGCCGCGCCCTCGGCGCTGCCGACGATGAGCCGCTCATGGCTGCCTGCCTTGACCAGTTTTCTCACTTCCAGCCAGTCGTGCAGGGCGGCGCTGGTGCGGTTGTCGAGCACCAGCTGACGCGTCTGGACCTGGCGTGCGCCTGCCAGCTGCAAGGTGTAGACGGGGGGAGGGGAAGAAGAGTCCAGTGGCGCCCAGAACCGACTTTCGGGTTGCAGCAGCGGCAAGCCCGCCAGCGCCAGGCGATCGGCGACTTTCTCTGATGTGCCTTCGTGCACCTGCACGCTGCCGAGCGTCAAGCCGATGATCTCCGTGACGGTTAGCGCGCAGCGCATCATGAGCAGCAGCACCAGCCGGTTGCGACGGTCCTTGTACTGAAACCCGCCGGGCAGGCCCTCCTGCAGCAGCGCCCATAGATGCGGGGGCAGGGCGAGTGACGCGGTTTTCTCGCTGGTGGCCGGCATCACCTCCGAGGCCGGGTTGTGCGCTAGAGTGCCCGAGAGCACCGCATGCGCATACAGGTCATTCAAGATGCGCCAGTAGCGCCTGAGCGTGACGGGCGAGACCGCTCGGGCGCCGGGCTTGCGAGGCGAGATGTCGCCAGCAAAGGACTGCACATCGCCCGGGCTGGCCGCCTGCCAGGAGACATCGCGGCCAGTGCAAAACGCCAGCCACTTGCGCCAGACGAACCCGGCCTGGCCCAGGCCCGCAGCGCCCATGGGCTTGCGGTGCGAGTCAAGAAGCCGGCTTGACTGCCAACCCTCAAAAAAGGCCATGCCGCCCAGGTCTTCGGGAGCAGCAGCATCAACAAAAAGCGCAGGAGCAGGGTGCATGCAACAAGGGTCCTGGTCAAAGCAAACAATCTAACCAACAACCCCATCATATTACCTTTACAACCAACCAACCCCGCCTATTGATCAACCCTCCCCCTGATGTCTTCCTTTGCCCCCTCAAGGGCGCGGCGCGGGGAGGTCGGGCAGGGGGAGGAAGAACTGCTGATGAAAGCGCATGGGCCGTATTTGGTAGATTACATTGGGCTCTGTTTGTGCTGGCCATTTCCTGTCAAGGGTGTGAGAGCATCCGCATGAACGCATTCCGGGCACGTGGATAACGCTGCACCGAGGGTTTCTTGCCGTGTCAAACTCTCCTGGACCATTCCCAAGTGGTTCCGCAGGCGGTGAAATTCACCGAGTTAGATGACGGAGCCATCCAGACAACCTGCTGGCGTGCGCCTTGATCAACGCGATAGAACAAAAGCGTCAAAACTCATTCGTCACCCCGTCCAGGGTCTACTGAATCATCCCCGCCGGCATCGAGTCCCAGTTCCCGCTCCAGCTGCTCAATGCTGGGCAGCTTACCGCGCAGCGCCTCAGGCAAGGTGTGCGACAGCGTGTAGGTGGCCAGGCCCATGGGTTTTTGAATGTCGCTCAGCGCGTATTCGGCCACCAAGCGGTCTTTGCTCTTGCACAGCAGCAGGCCAATGGTGGGCTGGTCGCCTTCGCTGCGCAGTTGCTCATCTGCGGCCTTGAGGTAAAAATTGAGCTTGCCGGCAAATTCGGGTTCGAAGTCCACCGTCTTGAGCTCCACCACCACAAAGCAGTGCAAGCGTGTGTGGTAAAAAAGCAAATCCAAAAAGAAATCACGCTCGCCCACCTGCAGGGGGACCTGCCGGCCGATGTAGGCAAAGCCCGCCCCCAGCTCCAGCAAAAACTGCGTGATGTGGGCCACCAGCGTTGTTTCGAGTTCGCGCTCGGAGTGCTCGGGCGTCAGCGACAGGAAGTCGAACACATACGGGTCTTTGAGCACCTGCGCTGCCAGGTCCGATTGCGCCGCAGGCAGCGTCTGGGCAAAGTTGGTGATGGCCCGGCCTTCGCGCTGCCACAGGTCGCTTTCCATCTGATGGATCAGCACGCTGCGGCTCCAGCCGTACTCAAGCGCCGCACCTACGTAATACAGGGCCTCGTCGGAGTGCTTGCACTTGGCCATGATGGCCAGGTTGTGGCCCCAGGGGAGCGACTGCAATTGGGCAACAGCTTGTTGCCCAATTCCTTCGCCTTGCCAAAACAGGCGCCACTGCCGGATGTACTTGAGGTTGCGCGGTGAGAACCCCTTGACGCCCGGAAAGTCGCGCATCAGGTCGGCGCTGAGCTGATTGAGAAAGCCCGACCCCCAGGCATAGGCTTGCTGCTTGGCCACGATGTCAGCGCCCAGTTCCCAGTAAAACTGCAGCAGCGCGCTGTTGACCGCAACGGCCGCTTTGAGCTGCACCTGCCCAAACCGGGTCTTGAGTTGAACGAGCCACTCACGGTAGGCGATCTGGGTGGCAAGCAGTGGCTCAGAACTCATAAGGATCCGGCGCTTTGACGCGAGCGTCTTGCGACGTGCTTGGGAAATCCTGGAGGGGAATGATGTAGCGCATCCCTGCAAGTATGCCGCGTGCCATCATGCTGCTTGGCGATTCGGGAACAAGAAATTAAACTGTGTCATCCCTTCATGCGTTGTGTAGAGTATTGACCAATGGCAGCCCTTGACTATTGGTCAGATTGCCAGGCCCCAGGCGTGCGCTATCCTTGCGGCGTGCATCCGACAGGGACACCCCATAGAGAAGGCGGCTGAATGATCGAAGCGCTGGTTTCGGGCAAGCTGCACGGCCAGCCCGCCCAAAAGATATCCAAGACGGGTAAACCCTTCGTGGTCGCCAAGGTCCGCGCCCATGCTGGCGACAGCGATGTGTTCATCAACGTCATTGCCTTCAGCCCAGTTGCTTGCGAGGCCTTGCTGGCCCTGGGTGACAGCGACGCCGTGGCGCTGGCCGGAAGCTTGACGCCCAAGGCGTGGACCGACCGCGAGGGCACGGCCCGGCCGGCGCTGGACCTGGTGGCCAGCCAGGTGCTCAGCGCCTACCATGTCACCCGTAAGCGCAAGGCCCTCGAGCGCCAGCCGCATGGCCAGACGCCACCCCAGCAAGCAAGCCACCATGATGAGCTTGACGATGGTAGTCCACTGGATTTTTGAAATCGCACCGCTCCGGCGCTCTGTTCAATCGCAGGCTACGACACGATAAATGCTCAAGAAATCCAATTTCAATGGCCTTGCCGGGCTGGTGATGGCGTGGCTCATCGGCACCTGTATTGCCGGATTTTCACCCGATGCACAGGCCGCAGGAAAACAAGTACGGCACCATTCGCTGCCGTCACGCCAGGACGCGAAGGTCAAGCCTGACCTGTCGGGTCGCAAACGCATTGGACACGCATCGGTCTATGCGGCAAAGTTGGCAGGCAAAAAGATGGCCGATGGAACAAAAATGAACCCGCACAGCGACAACGCTGCCAGCAAGACGCTGCCGCTGGGCACTACTGCGAAGGTGACCAACCTTCAGACCGGCCAAAGCGCAAAAGTGACCATCCGGGATCGTGGGCCGTACGTGAAAGGCCGCATATTGGACGTCTCGCCTGCTACGGCGCACCAGATTGGTATCACGAAACACAAGGGCGTTGCCAAAGTCCAAGTCACCCCCATAGCCGCCCCGACAACCAATGACAGCGCCAAACCCGGCATCCCCGCGAAAAAGGTCAAAGCGAACAAGGCCACTTCTGCAGGTCAGCGTCAGTAGCTGGGTTACCCCTGCAGAAATCTTGTTTCGCTGCGGCTGATTCAAGCCAAATCCTGCATCGCTTGGCCGTAGGTGATGCCAAGGCGATAGCTCAGCAACGCATGGGCAGCCTGCTCCCGCGTGAGGCCACCGAGTTGAATTTGCCGCGTATAGGCTCGGACCTCTGCTGCAAGGCGGAATTTTCGGGAAACGAGATACAGCCCTACCCATAACGGTGTGATCCATGCTTGCTCTTGGTAGTGAACCAGCTCGTGCTCGATCAAGGCGATGTCGCTGCGTTGCTCGGGTCGTACAAAGATGAACGGCCACAAGGAAAAGGCTGAAAACCCTTTCGGAATCAGATTCGTGTCAACGATCACTCCAAACCCCCTTTTCAATTCCCCTCGACCACTCGCGCCACATCACCATGGCACGCTGGACACAGACTGACCAGCAACGGTGCGGGTGTGCCAGTCAACCATCTACCGAAGCCTTCGCGCCCAAGGCATTGTCTGCCTGAGACCCAAACGCAAAGGTTTCGAAGCGCCAGGCCCTGGCCCAAGCTGGTGCGCTTTTTTACTCGGACTTGTCTTTTCTTGAGAAAGCCACTGGAGAAAAGGTCGCGCTCGGTCCAGGCGCAGTAGCATAAGCACTGGTACCACTCTACACAAAGACTCAAGATGAATGAACTCGTCAAACTCCGTCAGCAAATTTCCGAGATGGAAAAGCAGGCCGCGGATCTGCAGAAAAAGAACCGGCCCGCCGTCATTGCTGAACTGCGCGAACAGATGGCCGCCTACGGCATCACCGCCGAAGAGCTGAGCCGTCCGGCTCCCAGAACCCCAAAGTCCCGGCAGGCGCTGACCAAGCCGGCGAGCCAGCCCCCGGGCAAGAAGTGGTCTGCGCCTTCGGCCATGAAGTACCGCGGACCCGAGGGCCAGGAGTGGACCGGCCGCGGAACAGTGCCCAAGTGGCTCAAGGACTTGTTGGCCCAGGGGAAAAGCCGTGAAGATTTTCTCATCCGCCAGGTCACGCCAGCGTAGAGCCGGGTTGCAACACAGGCATCACAGACGGCTTGAATCGGGCTGCTTTTGCATGCATGGCGCCCAAGCTGGCTTGATAAAGAGCGCTCACTGCATGGCCGCTCCAAGTCAAAGCGGTGAAGGCGCGCACCACCTGGCGAAACAGGTTGAATTGCTTTGCAGGTCAGGTGCCCGCCAAACAAAAAGCCTCAGCACATGTGGATGCGCTAAGGCTGTTGTCTTGGTTGCGCGGGCAAGATTTGAACTTACGACCTGACCTTACGCAGCCGCCTGTCCTGTTAGCCTACGCGCATGAAAAATTCTGAACTGGAGTTGTACACGGATTACCTGCTGAGCAGCTTTGGCGCGACAACAGCGACAGGGCTTTCGGCCATGGTGCAGGGCGATGTCAGCCACGACCGGATTACCAGGTTTTTATCCGGGCAGGACTACACGTCTAAGGACTTGTGGCGGCAAGTCAAGGCGATGGTGCGGGAAGTGCAAACGGCTGAAGGCGTGCTGATTTTTGACGACACCATCCAGGAAAAAGCCTGGACGGACGAGAGTGACTTGATCTGCTGGCATTACGATCATTGCAGTGGTCGCACGGTCAAGGGCATCAACCTGCTCAACGCGCTGTACCACTGCGGCGGCAGGTCTATTCCGGTGGCGTTCGAGTTGGTGCAAAAGCCTCTTCAATGCGACGTTGCGAGCCGCCAAGTCAAACGAAAAAGTGAGAAAACAAAAAACGAAATGATGCGCGAGATGATCCATGCCTGCCTGCAAAACGCCTTGCGATTTCGTTTCGTGCTGATGGACAGCTGGTTTTCCTCCGAGGAGAATTTTGATTTCATTACGAGCCGGGGTAAGCACTTCATCGCAGCCCTGAAGGACAACCGGCTGGTGGCGTTGAGCCAGGAGGACTGGAAGAAAAAGCGCTTCGTGCGCGTAGACGAGCTGGAATTTTCAGAGCAATGCACGGTGCAAGGCTGGCTCAAGGGGTCTGCCAGAGCAGTCCGTTTGGTCCGCCAGGTCTTTAAAAACAAAGACAGCAGCACCGGCACATTGCACCTGGTTTGCAGCGACCTCACGTGCGACTACGACGCCATCACCACGACCTACAAAAAACGGTGGCAAGTGGAGGTGTTTCACAAATCCTTGAAGTCCAATGCGGGCATGGCCAAATCCCCAACGCAGACGTTGAGAACCCAAAGCAACCACGTCTTCATGGCGATTTATGCCGTCTTCAAGCTCGAATGCTTGAGCGTTAAAAGCAAGATCAACTCCTTCGCTTTAAGGTTCAAACTTCTCATCAATGCCACCCGCAGCGCTTTTGACCAGCTTCAGAAATTTCAGGCGGCTGCGTAAGGTCAGTTACGACCTTTGGGTTATGAGCCCAACGAGCTACCAGGCTGCTCCACCGCGCGGAAATTTCGAAAGCGACTGTGCCCTCAAGGGCTAGACCGCTGTTGTGCTTGTGATGCTGTTACTTTCCAGCACAGAGCATCTGCGATAAAGCAACTTCTTTTCTGTAAATTTCCGAGATTCGGTCTTGGGTACTGGTGATTGGCAATGCTCAGGGCTTCATGGAGAGGTAGATTTTTGCGGTCATCCACTCCTCGTCTTGTTCGGCCAGCAAGGCGCTGATTAAGCGCAGGCAGCTGGCCGAGTTAGGAAACAACGTGGCGACACGGGTACGCCGCTTGAGCTCCTTGTTCAAACGCTCCAGGCCGTTGGTCGTGCGCATGCGCACCCGATGGGCCTCGGGCAAGTCGAAGACGGCAAAACCCTCCGGCAGGTTTTTCTCGGCCCAGGCGGCCAGTTGCGGGTGGCTGACTTGCCAGTCTTTGAGCGCCGCGTTGAGCAGTCGCTGTGCCTCAATGGCATCGCTCGCATTGAAGATGCCGCGTATTTGGCGCGCTACCGGCGTGCGCTGGTCCAGCCGGCTGACGTAGCCCTGTGCGTTGTGTTGGAGGTGAAACTGGCAGCGCTGCCAGGGCACACCGGGAAACATCGCCTTGCGCGCGGCCTTCAAACCGGCATGGTCGTCACTGGCGAGAAACTTGACCCCGCGCAGGCCGCGCTCAATCAGGCTGTCTAGACAAGGCCCGCCAATGCACCTCAGCTTCTGACAGCGCCACCGACACGCCCAACACCCGGCGGTGGCCTGAAGCCGTCACGCCGATGGCCACCAAAACCGCACAATCGACTACCCGGCCGGCCTCGCGCACGCGCTCATAACGCGCATCCAAAATCACGTACGGTGTCTCATCCAGGGGCCGGGTACGCCAGGCGTGCAAGCCCGTGTCCAGCAGCGCTGTGCAACGGCTGATTTGCGTGCTGGAGATGCTCACCTCGGGCCCCACCAGCTTTTGCAACACTTCGATGACTTTTCGGGTGGAGACGCCCTGCACATACATCTCGGCAAGCGCCAGATTCATGGCTTGCTCCGAGCGACTGCCGCGCTCCAGGGCGCTGGGATAGAACCCGCCAGAGCGCACTTGCGGCACTTCGAAGGTGACTTCGCCCATGCGGGTCAAAACAGTCTTGTCCTTGTAGCCGTTGGCGTAATCGACCCGCTGGGCCGAGCGCTCGTACGGCGTGGCCTGAAGGTGCTGGGCCCGCTCAATGCGGGAGGCTTCATTGACCAGGATGCGCAAGGCTTCACCGGCGCCGTCCAGGCCATTGGCGAGCAGGCAGGCGTAGGCTTCATGCAGCGGGTGGCAGCTAGCATCGAGTTGGGTTCGTTGGGCCATGGAAATACGTTCTTTCTATGTCGGTCCAGGCTTGCCAGTCTGTGCCATCGGGGGGGGGGCCTCCGGCGGCCTGGCAGGGGCCTGATTGAAAAATCCCAAAACCAGAAACTTCCAAACAGGTTCAGTTTCAATGGTCGGGGAAATTACAGAACGAATGTTGCACTACCGCATCTGCACGATGCCTCCATTGTACGGCAGCACCGAGGTTGGTTCTTCATTGCCTAAAAACCCAACTTGACAGTGAAACGCGATGGTTGGTGATTCTGGCTGGACTGTGGGTTTCTAACGCTGGACATGCGTGTTGCGCGCCAGGAATGCGATGGCCTACAGCTTGGCTGACGCATAATTTGAAGTGTGCGGATGGCAAAGCATTCGCACAGCGCTAGGTGATCGGTCAGTTTCGCATGCGACGGCGCTACTTTTCGGGTGTGTTGTGCTTTCGGGACCCCATCGCTTTTGTTTTTGTGTTTTTCGAGGAGTCCCTTCATGGGCAACAAACTATACGTCGGCAACCTGCCTTACACGGTGCGTGATGAAGACCTGCAGCAGTCTTTTGGTCAATTCGGTGCGGTGACCAGCGCCAAAGTCATGATGGAGCGCGACACGGGCCGCTCCAAAGGCTTTGGCTTTGTCGAGATGGCCAGCGATGCCGAGGCGCAAGCGGCCATCAACGGCATGAACGGCCAGTCTCTGGGCGGACGCAGCATCACCGTCAATGAAGCGCGTCCAATGGAGGCGCGTCCTCCACGCACCGGCGGCTTCGGAGGCGGCGGCGGTTATGGTGGCGGCGGCGATCGTTCCGGAGGTGGCGGCGGCTATGGTGGCGATGGCGGCCGTTCCGGTGGTGGCGGCTACGGTGGTGGAGATCGTTCTGGCGGCGGTGGTTACGGCGGCGGTGGTGGTGGCGGACGCGGCGGCTACTGAGCGCAACACACCCGGTCAACGGCAAAGGTGCCGCTTGACACCGGCTCCCCTGGCCTTGCGCTGAGCAAAGCATAAAAGGCTTCGGAACTACGGTTTTGAAGCCTTTTTACCTTGAAGCGCCTTTGCACTCTGGCGCCCAAGCACAATTGTCCCGGCTGTCGATTCAAGTTGTCCTTCCATGCAAGCCGAAAAATCGGCGCAGCGCAAAAACTCCAGTCCTTTGAAGCGGGGGACAGCCAACGTCGCCAACATGGAGGATCGAACTTCAATGGACGGCGATTCGCGTACCATGCGCTTGGAACCCTGGCCACACAAGCTTTCATCACGACAAACTACCTTCCCCATGGACAGCTCATCCTCTTACACGCCACCCAAGGTCTGGACTCATGCCAAGGAAAGCGGTGGCCGCTTTGCCAGCATCAATCGACCAACCGCGGGCCCGACCCATGACAAGGAACTGCCCGTCGGGCGCCATCCGCTGCAACTCTATTCAATGGGCACGCCCAACGGCGTCAAGGTGACGGTGATGCTGGAAGAACTGCTGGCCGCAGGGCACACGGGCGCCGAGTACGACGCCTGGCTGATCCGCATCCAGGAGGGCGAGCAGTTCGGCAGCGGTTTCGTCTCGGCCAATCCCAACTCCAAGATCCCGGCGCTGGTGGACCGCAGCGGACCAGCGCCAGTTCGGGTGTTTGAGTCTGGCGCGATCCTGCTGTATCTTGCCGAGAAGTTCGGCGCCTTTCTTCCTGTGGACGGTCCCAGGCGCGCCGAATGTCTGTCCTGGCTGTTCTGGCAGATGGGCAGCGCGCCTTTTCTGGGCGGGGGGTTTGGTCACTTTTACGCTTATGCGCCCACAAAAATAGAATACGCGATCGATCGGTACGCGATGGAAGTCAAGCGCCAGCTTGATGTGCTCGACCGTCGCCTTGCCGAGAGCCCTTATCTGGCAGGAGACGAGTACACCATTGCCGACATGGCGGTGTGGCCCTGGTATGGCACGCTGGTCAAGGGCCAGCTGTACGAGGCAGGTGAATTCCTGAAGGTTCAGGCGTACAGCCATGTGCTGCGCTGGACGGACCAGATAGCCCAGCGTCCGGCCGCCCAGCGCGGCCGCATGGTCAACCGCACCATGGGCGCGCCCTCAAGCCAATTGCATGAGCGCCATGATGCTGGCGACTTTGACACCCAGACCCAGGACAAGCTGGCTGCCCCGCTTTGATGCTTCACTGACTTTCCTGCGCTTTAAGCGGAATCCACCCATGATCACCCTGTACGACTGCGCCACCGCGCCCAGCCCACGCCGCGCCCGCATTTTGCTGGCCGAAAAGGGCATCGCCCATGAAACGGTCCAGGTGGACCTGCGCAATTCCGAGCAATTGAGCGTCGCCTACCAACAAATCAATCCGCAGTGCACGGTTCCAGCGCTGCGCACTGAAGAGGGCGCCATGCTGACCGACAATGCGGCAATCACGGCTTACCTGGAGGCGTGTTACCCAGACCCGCCCCTGCTGGGCATCACCCCGCACGAAAAAGCGCAAATTACCAGCTGGAACTGGCGCGTCGAGTTCGAAGGGCTGCTGGCCGTCGCCGAAGCGCTGCGCAACAGTGCGCCGGCCATGGCCAACCGAGCGCTGCCCGGGCAGGTGCACTACCCGCAGATTGCCGAACTGGCGCAGCGCGGCCTGGCCAGGGTCCAGCACTGCCTGGTCATGCTGAACGACCGCCTGGCTGAGCGCGACTTTATCGCCAGCGACCGTTTCAGCGTGGCCGACATCACGGCCGTGGTGGCCCTGGACTTTGCACGCGTGGTGAAAATCAAACCCGGCGAGCAGCACCCGCACCTGCAGCGCTGGCGGGCGGCGATGGCCCAACGGCCGTCGATGTCTGTCTAAACGCGCAATGCTCAAGAGCTCAAGAGCTCAGCACGGTGACGTATGGCCTGTGCCACCAGGCCTTGCCTTTAACTGAAAAGCTGCCGGTAAACTGAACATAATTCTTGGAAACCACTTAGGCTTTCTGGGGGCCTTCTGGGACATCTTCCACGATTTGCATTATGTTAATCTAGTTAACAATTTCTACTTACCTGCTCCCTGACTTGGCATCTTGGCACCCAGTACAAAAGTTACTAGAGCCTGTCATCAATTGAGCCAGACCACCGCAGCAGCCAAATGGATGGCGCCCAGGTAATAGCCCGGCGAATACCGTACTTGACGAAGTTGTCGATCAGAGCTTGATTTCGTCGAGCCGCTGCTGAGCAGCAAATGGATCAAACGCGCTGGGGTCGAACGCACCCCCACACCACTCAAGCATGGTTTGATGCTCTGGGTTTGCGGGATCACGAATGGCATCGACGAACTCTTCATAACCTGGTGCTCCACCAACGTCTTCCGGCGGGCATGCGTTTCTTCCGGTGATACACATCGCCGTGTCCAGCGGCACGCCCAGGTCGACGATGCGCTCGACCTTGATCTTGTGCTCCCAGTGGTCCCCATAATCGTAGATCCAGGTGAACGAACTGGCGCCGTCCATGGCCTTGATCAGGGATACGCGGGACTCATCTTCCACGCCGGGCTCCATTTCGACTTGCGCCTCCCCATACATGGCGTCCGCAAAGATGAATTCGTGCAAATGCCCACCTTGCCAGCCCATGGCCGCCAGCAGTATGTGATGGAGTTTGGAGAGTTTGATGGTGCCGGGCACAGCAATGCGACGCCACACGGCCGGCTTTACGCTCTTGAGTTCGACTCGCAGCTGATAGGATTTCGTAGATTTCGTAGATTTCGAACGGTTTTTTGACGGGAGCTTGAAGAGTTGCGCGGTCATGCAAACAATTCTCGCATCGGCGCCATATTCCAAGCAAATCGCCCAATGCCGCTCAGGCGGCCAGCGGCAGCGGCTGGATGACGCCACTCCCCAGATGCTGTGCCACGGCCCAGGGCAACAACTCATCGATCCGGTTGATGTGATGGTCTGCAATGCGCTCGAGCACATAGCGCAAATAGGCTTGCGGATTGATGCCGCACAACTTGGCAGTGCCAATGAGCGTGTAAATCACCGCCGCCGTGTGCCCCCCGCCATCAGAGCCAAAGTGCAGATAGTTTTTCCTGCCAATGGCAACGCCTCTGAGGGCGCGCTCGGCGATATTGTTGTCCGCCTCAATGCGCCCGTCCTCCAGGAAACGCGTCAGCGCCCGCCAGTTGCTCAGGCTGTACCCGATGGCCAGCGCCATGGGCGATTTGGCCGATATCTGGCCCAGCGCGGCGTGCAGCCATGCGTGCATTTCCTCCAGAACCGGGCGCGTCCGCAATTGCCGCTGACTTCGTCGCCACTGTGCGCTGTGCCCTCGGACCTCGGATTCCACCGCATAGATCCTGGCAATCCTTTGCAAGGCCTGATGTGCCAGGGTTCCAGGTAAAAGGTCCTGCTGCTTGTGGATTTCGAAGTATTTCCGTCTCGCGTGGGCCCAGCATGCAGCTTCCAGGACGCGGCCGTCATTGAAGAGCGCGTTGTAGCCTGCGAAGGCGTCGACTTGCAGCACACCGCTGAAGTTGCCCAAGTGCTGCCTGGGATGCTCGCCCCGGCGGTCTTCAGAATACTGGAACCATACCGCCGGGTGCGCGCCGTCGCCCCAGCTGCGGTCATCGCGCACATACGCCCAGATCCTGCCAAGGTGGGCCTTGCCTTTGCCCGCGCCCAGCGCGCGTGTGGGCGTGTCATCGCTGTGGACCTTGTATGCCTGCAGCGCATAGCGGCCAATCGCCTGGGCCAAGGGGGTCAGCAGCGCGGCTGCGCTGCCCATCCAGCCGCCCATGGTGGAGGCAGCAATGACAACGTCTTCGCGCGCGTAAATCTGGCTTTGCCGGTACAAGGGGCAGTGATCGGCGTATTTGCCCACCATCACGTGGGCAATCAAGCCGGCACCCGCCGTGCAGCGATCCATCGGGCGCCTGGGCGCCAGCGCCTGTGTCACCGCAAGGCATTGGGCGCAGGCAAACTTCGGGCGGATGTGGCGAATGACCTTGAAGCTGCCCGGCTCGTAGTCCAGCACCTCGGAGACGTCCTGCCCAATTTGCTGCAGACCCGTGCCGCAGGCGCCGCATTTGCAATCGGCGGCGCAGGCGCTGTGAACCACCTCTTCGCGGGGAAGGTGCGCAGGCAGTCCGCTTTGCTGTGAATTCGCAGGTTTGTTGCGCCGCTTCTTGCGTTCGGCTTCCAGGTCACACACATGGCTGCCTTTGGCATCACCCAGCGCGTCAAGGGGTGTATCCAGGGGCATCAGCGGCGCCAGTGCCGCACTGAGCAGTTCGAGTTGGGTTTGGGCGGCGTCCATCTTCTCGCTGGAGCGGCCGTAACGCATGCGTTTCAAGTGCGTGAGTTCGATTTTGAGCTTCTCGATGGTCAGGCGCAGCGCCTTGATTGTGGCGTCGCGCTGCGTGACATCGTCTGTCAGCATCTCGATGGTTTTTGGCAGCGCCTGGGAACTCATAGAACGCTACTTTGCCAGCGCATTTACCAACGGGAAAGAGGACTTGCACTGTCAACCGAAGGCCCCATTCCTGCAGCGTAAAGCGCCTACGCCGCAAGCGTGGGTTGCCAAGAGCGAACCGGCATTCTCCAGTCAATTCCTTCGAGCAGCATCGACAGCTGTGCCGGGGTCAGCGAGACCGAACCGGATTGGGCCTGCGGCCAGATGAAGCGGCCCTTCTCCAGCCGTTTGGCAAATAGACACATGCCTTGGCCATCCCACCACAGTAGCTTGACGATGTCGCCGCGCCTGCCCCGAAACACAAAGACGTGGCCGCTAAACGGTTCCTGATCCAGCGCGCTTTGCGCCAGGGCTGCCAGGCCATCGAATCCCCTGCGCATGTCCGTCCGTCCGGCGGCAAGCCATATCCGCGTGCCCGAGGGCAAACCGATCATGCCATCTCCCGTAGTGCCATCAGGACGCTGCGCACACTGGCCGGATCGATGCGGCCGCGCAGCACCACGCGGGCACCGACCATCTCGATCTCGATGACGCCCTCCTTGTCAATCGCAGCGTGCCCGTCAGGCGCGCCAGCCAGAAGTGTTTCTTGAGACTCAACGGTTACCGGCAAGAGCACAGTTTGGCGGACAGGCCCTGCGGGACGTTTGCGCTCGCGCTTGGCGCGTCTCCACTTGAACACCAAGTTGGCATTGACGCCGTGCTCCAGCGCAACGCCGGCCACGGATGCGCCGGGTTGCTCAATCAGCTCCAGGAGCTTGCGTTTGAAGGCCGCGCTATGCCTGCGTTTTGTGGCGATGACGGGCGATGAATTCGACTCTTGCATGGTGTCCACTTCACGGGCTTGAGTGCACACCACCAATGGAGTGCAACTGCTGCGATCTTGGGCGCCACTTCAAATTTCAGCAAGAACGGTATTCGCCGGGCTATTACGCGCCCAGGAAGTTGCGCGCTGTTTTGTCGTAGCGCGTCGCAATGGCACGGTAATGCTTGAGCCGGGCAAAGAAGTTCTCGATCAGATGGCGAGCCTTGTACATGTGTCGGTCATGGCTGCGCTGGTGCCGGCGCGTTTTGCGGCAGGGAATCACTACAGCCTTGCCCGCTTTTTGCAGCGGTTCGATCACCCGCTCCTGTGCGTCATAAGCCTTGTCAGCGATGACCATAGCGCCTGGCGTGCCCTTGAGCAGCACGTCTGCGCCCTCCAAATCATGTGCCTGCCCGGGCGTTAAATGAAAACCGGTCGGGTTTCCCAATGCATCAACCGTGGTGTGGATTTTGGTTGTCAAGCCGCCGCGACTGCGCCCAATCGCCTCACATTGCTCAGGCCCCTTTTTTTTGCCCCCGCGCTGTGCTGATGGGCCTTGACGATGGTCGAGTCGATCAAAACGTAATCATTGTCTGCATCCTGGGCCAAAGCTTCAAAAACGCGTTGCCACACACCAGTGCGGCTCCAGCGCGAGTGGTGCAAGTGCACGAGCCGAAAGTCGCCAAAGCGCTCGGGCAGATCGCGCCACGGGATGCCGGCGCGGTAGCGGTATAGCACGGCTTCAACGAACAGCCGATTGTCCCGGGCAGTCACACCAACGGTTTCCTCGCGTCCTGGCAGCAAATTCTTGATGTGTTCCCATTGATCATTTCTTAGTGCATATCTTTTGGTCATGCCTGTCGAAATAGGGTGAGCAACCGGCTATTCAAGAGCATTAGCCTTGCTGACAATTGATGACAGGCCCTAGCCCGACGCGGTCCCCCACTCTACGCCGCACGTACGAGCCCCACGGACAGGGACAGCGTCGGGATTGATTTTCCTTTCCATTCCTAGGTGGGTGTAGTATCTTCCGATATTCCTAATGCCGTAATTCTGGCTTTCGAATACCGGAAGGATGCCGGAAATTTCGCTCTCTCCCTCTATCCGGGATAGGAGTCTGTAATGAGTTTTCCTGTTCAAACCAATCGAATTCCGCTGACGATTGTGGGCGAGGTACTACCTCCGCAACGCCAGATCGACCCGAAAGCAATCTCGCGAAGCCTGAAGGTTGTCGGGCTGAATTGCGACGACAACTCCTCGCAGTCCGTGGATAGCATGATTGCCGTCGTCAAGGCAAGTGTCCCAGCGACAGGCCAAAAGTTCCAGGTCGTTCGAGTCATAGACCCCAATGCAATGGTGACACGTGAGAGCGGCGGCACGCCTGCCAATCCATCAGATGGCTACAACTATCAGATTGCCAGCCCCGAGCTGGTGTCGTACGAGTCCCAACTCAACAAGGTTCTCGATAACTTCGAGCTTGTCAGTGCCAACCACCTGTACACGGTTTCGTCAAAAAATCTGAGCCAAACGGTGACTTCGACTACCTACGGATTGATTCAGGATATTTTCAAGGCCGCGGCCTCAGTGCTTGGTGAGGTTCAAGGTGGCCATATAGACCCAGTGCAGGTCGCAGGGCACTTGGAAACGGTCATCACTGGCATCACCGAAACAAAAAGCAATGCGGTTCATGAAGACAACTCGGAATTCTGGTTCCTGACATCGCCAGTGGTGAAGGCCGAGGACGGCACGTCGAGCGTCAGTGAGGTTTCAGCGCTTTGGTATCACTACGTGGTCGATCTCAGCGACATCGGGGACAGCAAGAGCACCACTCACAAGGGCTCGGTGACCATCACGACCCATTCCGTTGCCTTCAGTGACATCGCCATGCTTGGACAGATTTCCCCCGGTGTCAGAATTGTTGTCGCATCCAATTCTTTGATGGCTAACTGCCCGACAGCTTCATTTCATGACCAGAACACCGCATTCACATCACTCTCCCGAATTCAAAGAGCAGGCACTGCTCAAAGCCAGGCATCGCGGAACGCGTTCCGTTATCAGCGTTGCCGGCGAGCTCAACATGTCCGCCGGCACGCTCAGGAAGTGGCTGCAAAGCGCAAGCAAGAAAACTGGCACGACAGCCCACCCGGTGCCCGCTGCAACTGCTGCGCTGGACGGCCCAGCGTCTGCCTGGTCGCCCGCACAGCGTTTGATGGCGTTGCAGCAGAGCTACGCACTGGACGACATGGCCCGGGCCGGCTGGTGCCGCGAGCATGGCGTGTTCGAGCATCAGCTGGTGCAGTGGCACCAGGAGTTTTGCACGCCTGCCGTGCCCGCTTCACGCGAGGCGAGCGGCGCCTTTCGCGAGTTGCAGCGCCAGCACGATCAGTTGCAGCGAGAGCTGCGGCGCAAGGAAAAGGCGCTGGCCGAGGTGGCTGCCTTGCTGGTGTTGCAAAAAAACTTCCAGGCGCTGTTGGAGGGCGCGGACACATGAGGTCCGTCCAGCAGCGCCAAACCTTGCTTGGTCTCATTGATCAGGCCTGCGCCGATGGCGCCCGCCGGGACGTGGCCTGTCGCCAAGTGGGCCTGTCATGCCGCAGCGTGCAGCGCTGGCAACGCTCTGGTGTGGCCGAGGGCGACCAGCGCCCATCGGGCAAGCGGCGCTACGTGCGCCCTGCCAACCGTTTGCGCGAGGACGAGCGCCAAGCCGTGATGGCCACGCTCAACAGCGAAGCGTTCAAGGACTTGCCGCCCAGCCAGATCGTGCCTCGCTTGGCCGACACAGGCGTGTATGTGGCGTCCGAGTCCACGATGTACCGAATACTTCGACAGCAGGGCCAGCTGGCCCACCGGCGATCAGAGCGTGCAGCGCAAAAGCGCAGCCGCCCGCGCGCCCTGGCCGCGACCGGGCCCGATCAGGTGTTCTGCTGGGATATTACGTATCTGCCGACCCAGGTGCGCGGCCAGCATTTTTATCTGTACCTGTTCGAGGATCTGTTCAGCCGCAAGATCGTCGGCTGGCAGGTGTTTGACTGCGAAAGCGCCGCTCTGGCCAGTCAGTTGCTGACCGACATCTGCCTGCGCCAGGGTATCGTCCCGGGCCAGCTGACGGTGCATTCGGACAATGGCGCGCCGATGAAGGGCGAAACTATGCTGGCCACCATGCAGCGCCTAGGGGTGGCACACACGCGAAGCCGGCCATCCGTGAGTAATGACAATCCGTACATCGAATCAGCGTTCAGAACCCTGAAGTACCGCCCCGAACTGCCGGTCAAGCCGTTCGAGAACCTGCTGGCCGCAAGGCGCTGGGTCACCGAGCTGGCCCATTGGTATAACCAGGAGCATCGCCACAGCGCCATTGGCTTCGTGACGCCGGCGCAGCGCCATGCCGGCCTGGACCGGGCCCTGCTTGAGGAGCGCGCGCTCGTCTATGAACGGGCCCGCCAGGAAAATCCCCAGCGCTGGTCAGGACAGGCTCGCCAGTGGACGCATGTCGATGTCGTTCACCTCAACCCAGAAACCCCACAAATCAAGGAGCTTCGAAACACGCAAAAAGTAGCCTGACTCACTTCACTTCAGGCGACAACTTCCTTGACAGCCACCGATTTGCACGCAGATCGACGCCCTCAAGGCAGCCCCGCACTGACCATGACGAGGAATACCGAGGACGTTTGACCACCCGGTCGGCAGAGCCACAGTGTGGCACTTGGGAAGGTGTAACGATGCGGATCACGAAACCGAACTTGCGATCTAGCTCATATGGGCCGGCATTGGCCCTGCTCGCCTGCACATCCCCTATTGGTGCGGCGCATGCGCAGCTGGTCTGCCCCCAACCAATTGACTCGATCCTCAGTGGACCACCTGAGGTCTGGCGCATCAACTTGAATCACATCTTCTGCGGTGAGATTATCAATGTAAACCAGGGCCAGGGCTCGGGATTTCACTCGCGGCCGCTGGGGGTGAATCCCGTGAACACGCAGCAGCGCGCCGTGTCTTGCCCCCCTCCGCCAGTGCAATCAAATGTGCGTATTAATCAGGGGGTAGTCTCGCCGGTCAACAACGGCATGTACAGCATGACGAACTTCTGCATCACGGCCCCTCGCAACGGCGGTGGCCCCTGGCAAACGCGAATCAAGGGCGTTTCCTCGATGTGGCCAGACGCCTGCACCCAAGTTCAAATCCTGGCAAGCATTAATCATGTGCGACAAAATGGAGGGGGGTGGGTCAATCTTTTGAAGTCCGGACCGAGTTCGCCTGCGCCAAACAACGCAAATTATTGTTTGCGTACGGATGGAACAGCGTTCAATGTGCTCCTTATCAAGGCTACAGGCGCAGGCAGGTTAATCTACAACGCATATCCTCAATGATAGGGCTGTGGTGCGGTTTTTTGACACGGCCGAACGGCCGAACGGCCGGCGACTGCGTCGTACCGGTCATGCTTAAAGCACCGCGTTCGGCTCCTGTGCACAACATATAGACCGAATAAATGCCCCCTTTGGCCAGTTCCACTGAGAATTCTCAGGCCCATCTTTACCATCAGCCAGATGGGTGCGCCAGCGCTGAATTGATGAATTTCTCGACCATGCGTGGTGCATCGGTGCCCTCCACGGCAGACTGTTCCCTGGCGTCCCTGACTACTGGACCTGGGGTTGGCCAAAGATTCACTTTTATGCTGGCCACGCGTCAAACCCCGGCATTGTTGCCGAGCAGGTGGAACACCTAATGCGCAGTTCCGATGCTTCGATTTTCGGCCTCCATAATCCCAGGAGATAAAACAAAATAAATCCGATCCGGGAAAATGCCACGCCATGTTCGACGACATCAAGAAAACACACTGGGCGAGGGCCGACAAGCTGCGCGCCAACATGAACGGGACCGACTACAAGCACCTGGTGCCCGGCCTCATCACCGTCAACCACATCTCCGACACCTTTGCCGCTCGCCGCGCCAAACTCACGGCCTGCTTGAGCAACCCGGCCAACCCGTCTGACTGCGGTGACGCCGCGCCCGAGAACATCAAGGTCGAACTTGAAAACCGCGAGGACTACACCGAAGTCAACGCCTTGTGCCTGCCTGAGGTGGACCAGTTGCGCCTGCCCGAAGTCGGAGCAGTGCTCGAAAAAGCCTGCGCATGACACCCGCCAGCCAACCCCCGCTCGCCCTGCCCGAGGGCTACGCCGACTGGCTAACCCAACTCAAGGGCCAGATTGGCCAGGCCCGGCAACGCGCGGCGCTGGCAGTCAATGCCGAGCTGGTGCAGCTCTACGGCCGCATCGGGCGGGACATCCTGCAGCGCCAGCAAACGCAAGGATGGGGCGCCAAGGTCATCGACCATCTGGCCCGTGACCTCAAGGACGCCTTTCCCGACATGCGCGGCTGGTCGTCCAGCAACCTCAAGTACATGCGGTTTTTCGCCCTGCATTGTCCCGATGGCCAATTTGGTCAGCAGCCTGCTGACCAATTGCCGTGGTTCCACATAGTGACGCTGCTGACCCAGCTGGACAGCACTCTTGAGCGTGAATGGTACGCGGCGCAGACGCTCCAGCACGGCTGGTCGCGCACCACGCTGGCACTGCACATCAAGAACCGGCTGCAGCAGCGACAGGGCGGCGCGGTGACGAACTTTCAGGCCAGGCTGCCCGCTGCCGAGTCGGCGCTGGCCCGCGAAACGCTCAAGGACCCGTATTTGTTTGACTTCCTGGGCCTAAGCGATGAGGCCCATGAGCGGGAAATCGAAAATGGCTTGATCCGCCACATCACGCGCTTTTTGCTGGAGCTGGGCGCGGGCTTTGCCTTTGTCGGCAGGCAGTTCAGGCTAGAGGTCGCTGGCGACGAGTTCTTCGTCGACCTGCTTTTTTATCACACGCGCCTCAAGTGCTACGTGGTGGTCGAGCTCAAGGCCACAGCCTTCAAGCCCGAGCACGCCGGCCAGCTCAATTTTTACCTGGCAGCCGTCGATGCGCAGGTCAAGGCGCCCGACGACAAGCCGACCATCGGCCTGCTGCTGTGCAAGCAGCAAAACCGGCTGGTGGCTGAATATGCGCTCTCGGGCATCGACAAGCCCATCGGCGTGGCCGAGTACCAGCTGCTGCGCGACCTGCCGGCCACCTTGGAGCAGAGCCTGCCCAGCATTGCCGACATTGAAGCGGAGCTGGCAAGCGATGCGACTGCGCTGCAAGCCCTGGATAAGTCCGATAAAAAAAACAAACCGAATGACCAGTCATGAATTTGAGTTTGCGCATTGAAATCTTTCGGGCGGGCATCTCGTATCCTGGCAAAAAACAGGAAGGCTACCCGTCTGGGTGCCATTCATTTGTGTAACTTCACTCGTCATCAGCGAAAGTGCAATGGTGCTCGGGTGCTTTTCACCAGCTGGACCGCCGCACAGACACCGCTGAAGCCCCCTCCGGCAATAGCAATGCGGCTCGATTGATCAGACAACACTGTGTGCTCCATACCGCTTTCGGAAATGCCTCGACGACCACTTCTTCACCACCCGCTATGCTCGCCTGCGCAAACGCATACGCAACCCGACGGGCGTCATCGTGAACGCCAGGCGCTCATGCGCTTCCTGCCCGTCGGGCGTGTCGACGCTTTCGATGTCGAAGTTGCCCAGCATCGCGGCCATCGCCATCTTCATTTCCAGCAATGCCAGGTAGCGCCCCGGGCACATCCGCGGACCGGCGCCGAACGGCATCGAAATGTGCTTCGCGGCAGGGACCTGCGCCCCGGGTTCACCCTCGGCCAGCCAGCGTTCGGGCTCAAACGCTGCCGCGCGCGCAAAGCACTTGTCACTCACACTGTCGCGGCGTATCAAGTTGCTGATCATGAGCCCAGCCGGAACCTGCACGTCGCCGATCGTCATCGCATGCAGTGTCTCCAGCAAAATAATCGGCGCGACGGGTTTGAGCCGCATGGTCTCGTGCGCACAGGCTTCCACGTAGCTTAGCTGCTCCAGTTGGTCAAGCGTTGGACTGGCCACGTCGCCCACCACCCGGCGCACCTCGTCGCTGGCGCGGGTCAGCGCCCGCGGGTTGCGCCAGAGCAGGTGGATCATCCAGGCCAGGGTGTTGGCCGTCGTGTCTTCGCCTGCGAGCAGCATCGTCAGCACGTTGCCGGCCACCTGGCTGTCGTCGATGCCGCTGCCCGGTTCATCAGCGGCGGCGATCATCACTTCGAGCAGGTTGCGCGGAGGTTCGCGCAAGAGGGAATCGGCCTGCATGCGCCTTCTGGCCTGCGCAATGAAACCGGCGACGGCCGAATTGACTTCGGCAATGCTGCGCTCGAGTTGGCGGTCGGCCGCAGAGCGCATGAAGCGCCAGATCGGCACGGGCGAGAGGATGCGTTTGTTAAGGGCCGGGAAGATTTTGTCCAGGTGCTGCTGGATCACGTCGTCGTCAGACTCCAGCGTATTGACCTGCGCGCCGAATGCCAGACCAGCGATGGTGTCGACCGTGTAGCGCATCAAGTCGGCCTGCAGGTCGATCGCCACGCACTGCTCGGCGGCCCGTTGCCAGCGCCCGACCAGGCGCTGCGACACGGCCTGCAAGGCGGGGAAGTAGCGCCTGACATGCCCCGGATCAAACCCCGCCATCACCATGCGGCGTTGGCGCCGCCAGGTGTCGCCATTGGCGGCGAACACGCCGAGCGGCAAACCCATTTCGATACAGATGGCTTCGAAGCGGGTCGTGCGGCGCAGGCCGTCGGGCCGTCGGGCCGATCACGCAAGAGCGAAGCCACCACCTGATGGTCACCGACCACCAGCATCTTGCGATTGCCAATTTGCAGCTTGAACAGGGGTCCGTACTCGCCGCACCACTGTTCGAGTTGCTGGTGAAAGCGCAGCACTTCGATCTGCAATGCATTGCCCAGCAGTGGAATGCCGCGTGGGCCAGGCAGTTCGTCATAGTGGCGCAGAAGGTGCGGCGGTTGTGCCACGAGTTTGTCCGGTATGTCGGTTTGCATGATGGCCTCGCTTTCCTTCGCGGCTCATCGAGCGTGGGTCAAGGCCCAAAGCCTCGGGCCGGCCCTGGCAGGCTGCGCCGCATCAACAGATAACGTGCCCACAACACACTGTAGGCGAAGTCATTCCTCTCAAACAGGTCCGGTAGCCAGTGCTTACGGCTTTTTCCGAAATTGAAATCTTGTACAAAGGTTGTGCAACGGGTTTTTGACCTTCGCAAAGGTTCATTCTCCGGCAGGGTATGCGGCACGGTGTCGGTGGACAGGCCCATGGGCTTTTGAATCTCACTCAGTGCGTATTCGGTCCCGCCCAGGCGGGTCCTTGTCGCTTACACAGCAGCGGATCGATGGTGTGCTGGAACTCGCGCTCGCCCACCTGCAGGGCACCTGACTGTTGGCGCCGACCTGAAATTGGGTCTTGCTCACTTGGTGCTTGCGCAAGAAAGCATTTCATGGCGCTGGCAGCTCCCGCTCAAGGCTGTCCGAATGCTGGAATTGACGTGTCAAACGGCTTGAGCGGGGCTCCGTTGTAGATCGTCGGCCGGCACAGCCACATCTGCACAAACTCATGGGTCCGCTTGTCGAGGATCTGTACCTCCGTGCCCCGGATCAACATTCCGTCCGCCGTGGTCATCAGCAATTCCGGATCATAGAGGGTGGCCACCGTCTGCCTGGTGCAGCCGTTGATGAGGAAGAGGTTGGCCACCCGCATATGGCGCTTGAAGTTGTTGCTCGAACCATCCCAGTCGCGCACCTCCAGCGTCAAGACCTGTGGCCTGGGCCATTCTGACTGCTGGAGCCTCATGCCGCTGCGCCTGAGGACGGTGACCTCGCAAAGCATGCGACGGCTTGGGTCAGGCCAGCCCGGCCAGCTTGGCGACGCCGACAACCAGCGCGGCGCCAGCAATGATCCAGACCAGGTTAGCGGGATCGGCATCCTTCCCGGCATGGTGGTTCAAAATACCTTTCGCAAAGCCTAGGGCGACGGGCGCCAAAACGGCTGCCCTCAGGCCAAAAGGCAGGGTGACCGCCGCACACGCCGCGCCGATCAATAGGTGAACACAGGGCGCCGCAGCGTGGAGGCGCCAGTTTTGTTGTTCGTCGGTTTTTTCCGCTATGCACGACGCCAACAATACGGATCGATAAGACGACTGGGTAACCATGGTGACGCTCCCCGGGTGTTGGATGAAAAGCCAATGCAACTAGCTTTTCAAAATATACGCCGTTACGGCAGAGCTTTGCGAACAGGTGCGTAGCCCGTTTGCCCTATGCTCTATGCCCTAACACCCCAGGCGCTGCGATAGCGCGACCCCAGGCGCTGGCGCTGCGGGGATCAGGTCGGTACACAACGCGCCTTCAACCGATCAAGGCCGCTGTAGCGCGGCGCGACCTGGTGCCCGAGGCAACAAGTGATCGGGCCGGCTGATGACCGCAATGCATACGCTCGACAAGACAGACAACCAGCACGAGGCACCTGCCCTGTGGTGGAATCTCTGATCGATGGGCGCTGCAAAAGGCGCTTGGGGCGGCGTTAGAAAAGTCCGTGGGTCGCAGCAAAACTCACCGCATGGGCGCGGTTATGCACATTGAGCTTGCGATAGATGTTCTTGATGTGCGTGTTGACGGTTTGGCTGCCGATGCCCAGGCGCGTGCCGATGTCCGTGCTGGTGTGGCCCGCGGCGACGAGCGTGAGCACGGCTTTCCCACGCTCGGACAGTACGTCCCTGGCCTTGTGAGGGTTCGCCGCAGCAGGCGCGCTGCCCCCTGCGGGCTCGAATTTGCCCAGAAGCCTGCGCGCCAGATTCGGCGTGATGGAGGCGCCGCCATTGACGACCTGGAGCACCGCTTGGGGAAAGCTGCCGAACCGGGAATTTTTCACCGGGTAGCCGGTGGCGCCAAGCTCGAACGCTCTCAAGGCGTGCTGCGCGTCTTCCATCGCCGAAATGACAATCGCCTCGGCTGCGGGGCGCACGGTTTTGAGGTGCTCCATCAGGGCAAAGCCGGTGCCATCGCCCAGGTTCAGGTCCACCAGCAGGACGTTAAAGTCGCTCTGGCTGATCAGCTGGCGCCCTTCGCGCACGCTGCTGCCTTGCCCCACCAGGCAGACGCGCCGATCGCCCAACAGTTCGCGGGCGATCTCGCGGCGCATGGGCGCATCGTCATCGACCAGCAGCACGCGCACCGGCTGCTAGGCCTGGCCGGTGAGAAATCCCGGCAACACGGGCTGCGCGGCGCCATGCGGGGTCACATGGTAACTGGCCGACGGCAAGGCGCTCTTGATCAAAGAATCGGGGGGTTCTTTTGATTCATTACAAATTTCCATACGTTTCCCGTGAGGTGGCTGTCCAGCAGAGTGTTCTTCGTGACCGTTCTACCGGCTGTCCGGCGCGCTATGAACTCTGGATCGGAATGGGTAGTTTTCCAGCGAGAAAAGCTTGTCCATATCAAGGGGGTAACAAATTTATCCAAAAATACTATTTTATTGTTTCACTTTTTACTATTTTTTGCTTCAGCTTATTCCCGCTGTTAAAGCCCCTGAAACTCGTGACAAAGCTGCCTATTCAAGAGTGACACTGCGCAGACATGCGCTGCAAGGACGAACGCGAACCGCTTTCATGGGGTGCCCCATCGGCGTGATTGGCGGCAAGCGCGGTCTTGACGAAACTAGGCTCGACCTCCCCCGGCAGGGGACCTGGCCGCCATGGAACCGGGCATGCACCGGCCCTGTGCAGCGAACCCCTCCACACCGATGGACAAGGAAGTGCCCATGCTTTTTCCCAACCGCCCCGTCAACTGGGACAACCGCGACTACCGCGCTTACTGCGACCACAGGACCCGCCAGAAGCGTCGCCTGCGGCTGCGAATGTCCATCGGCGTGGCGCTCGCGCTGATGGCAGGCATGGGGCTGGTGGCTGCCCGATTTTCCACTGTGACCGTTTGGTGAAGGCCCATCGTAAGCTGCACAGCCCTCGCGTCATGCGCCGTCCGTTTTACGTCAGCCTGAAAGTGCATCATGGCCCATGACTGACCAACCATGAATCAAGCCGCGCTGGCGCCGGCCGGGCCGGACTTTCTGGCGCATGTGGGCCAGATGGGCGTGCTCATTAAGGCCCAGGATTGGAGCGCGCACCCGCTGGGCTCGCCGCAGGGCTGGCCCGGCGGCCTGAAGGCCGTACTCGCAACCGTGCTGGGCAGCCCAAAGCCGATGTATGTGCTGTGGGGTCCGGAGTTTGTCTTCTTTTTCAACGACGCCTACGCGCCCATGCTGGGCCAACACGGGAACGGCGCGATGGGCCGGGCGTTTGCCCAAGTCTGGCCCGAGCTGTGGGCCGACTTCGCGCCGCTGCTGCGCCAGGCACTGAGCGGCCAGGGGTCTTCCTACGACAACATGGCGCTCACCCTGGCCCGCCACGGCTACCCCGAGCCGACCTGGTGGACGTTTTCCTTCCTTGCCTTGCGCGACGAGCACGGCGCGGTCGTCGGCGTGCACTGCATCTGCACCGAGACGACGGAACTGGTGCGCGCGCAGGCGCGCCAGGCGTTTTGGTTTGAGCTCGCAGGCGCCCTGCGCGAGGCCCACACGCCCAAGCAGCTCAAGGCGTTGGCGGCCGAAACGCTGGGCCGGTACCTGGAAGTGAGCTGCGTCGGCTATGGGGAGGTTGATGCAGCGGGCGAGTGGATGCAGATTCACCACGACTGGACGGCCGAGGGCTCTCCCAGCGTGGCGGGAACCCACCGGCTTGACAAATTCGGCCCCTTGATGTTTGCCCAGCTGCGGGCTGGCCGAACCGTCGTGGTGACCGACAGCGCCACCGACCCGCTGACCGCTGGAACGGCTTACGCGTCCGCTTACCAGGCCGTCGGCACCCGGGCGTTCATCGATGCCCCGTTGATCAAGGACGGTCGCCTGGCCGTGATCTTTTTTGTCATCGACTCCATAGCCCGCGTCTGGACGCAGGGCGAGCAGGCGCTGGTCGAGGAAGTGGCCGAGCGGACGTGGGCCGCCCTGCAGCGGCTGCAGGCAGAGCTCGACCTGCGCCTGACCCACGCAGTGCTCGACCACCGCACGACCGAGCTGCTGCACACGGAAAATGCACTGCGCCAATCGCAAAAGCTCGACGCGCTGGGCCAGCTCACCGGCGGCGTCGCGCATGACGTCAACAACTTGCTGGCGGTGATCGGCGCCTCAGCCGAGCTGCTGCGCGGTCCGGGCCTGGCCGAGGACCAGCGGGGCCGGTACCTGGACCGGATCTTCGACACGGTCGCGCGCGCGGCCAAGCTCACCGGCCAGCTGCTCGCTTTCGCCCGGCAGCAGCCGCTTCATCCCGAAGTGTTCAACGTGAACGAGCAGGTGCAAGGCGTGCTCGATCTGGTGCGCCCGCTGATGGGCGAGCAGGTCGCTATCGAGCTGAAGGCCTGTGGGGTGAACTGCTGTCATGCCCAAGCCGACATCAGCCAGTTTCAAACCGCACTGGTCAACCTGGTCGTCAACGCGCGCGACGCCATGGACGTCAAGGGCCGCATCACCGTGCAGGTCCAACCGGTCGACCGTCTCCCGGCGGGCCCGGGCCGGGACATGCAGCCAGGCGATTTCGTGGCCATCTCGGTGCGTGACACCGGCTGCGGCATTGCCGCCAACCAGTTTGAGGCGATCTTCGAGCCGTTTTACACGACCAAGGAAGTCGGCAAGGGCACCGGCCTGGGCCTGAGCCAGGTGTTTGGCTTTGCCCGGCAGTCGGGCGGCGAGATCGCGGTCACGAGCGCGCCGGGCCAGGGCGCGGTCTTCACGCTGTACCTGCCACGGGCGCAGGGCGCGCCCACGGCGCCAGATGCGGTCCCGACGCTTGACGCGGGCGTCCATGACCCGGCCGCGCAAGCCACGGTGCTGGTCGTGGAAGACAACGAAATCCTCGGGGAGATGGCGTGCGAGATCCTGGCCAGCCTGGGCTACCGCGCGGTCTGGGCGGCCAGTGCTGCGCCGGCGCTGGTGCTGCTGGCGAGAAGCGAGAAACACTTTGACCTGGTGTTTTCCGACGTGGTCATGCCCGGCATGAACGGCATTGAACTGGGCCTGGAGGTGCGCCGGTGCTATCCTGGCCTGCCGGTGGTGCTCACCAGCGGGTACAACGCGGTCATGGCCAGGGAGGGACCGTACGGGTTTGAACTGGTGTTGAAACCCTACACGCGCGATACCCTGGGGCGCGCCGTTGGCCAAGCCCTGGCAGGCAAGACTGGCCAGTGGTGATGGCGCCATGGAGCGGCATTCATTTTTTGATCTCCATGATCCTAAGAGCTGCAACAAAATGAATCTGATCCGGATAACTGTCACTGAATGCTCGACGACATCAGGAAAACACTCAGGCTGGGGCCGCCACAGGAAATGTATAGCGTAAGCCGGTCGAAAGGACCGCAGAGGCGAAATCCACCGCGATGGTGCGCAGCCGTGTGGTGTGGACCAGGGAACGCGCGATGACCCGGCAGGGCAGCACCTACCAGGCGCTCAATGGCCAGGCCATCGATGCACACTGCCAGATGGAAGCCGGCAGCGGCCAAGTTCCTCAATCTGGCAGCGATGCGACTGGGATGGTCGAGCCCGGGCATTCACCTCTGCCTGAAAGTGGCTCGCACCATTGCCCATCCAGCGAATGCCCACGCGGTGCAGCTCGCCCATGTGGCTGAAGCGGTGCAGTATCGCTGGGCGCTATTAGGCAGCCACTGAAACCCCGGCAGCAAAACCAGCGCGTTGAATCAAGGCAAAAAATTGAAACCATTGCCCGGTTGCGTCGCCTCACGCCAAGCGGTCAGGCATTTGACCCAGGCCGAGTAAGAAGCCCAAACAATCGCTACAAACCGATACTGGCAATGCCACAGGCCCTGCCGATGAGATTGACGCTGTCAACAAAACGGCGTTTGATGCTTCTATGTAGCGGCGGCTGGATTTTTTGTTGCCCAGCGTGTCCGATCGGCGTCCTTTTACGCAGGGAAAAGGTGTGCCTTTTTATACCTTTGCCCTGCATCGAATGGAGGATTGATCATGGCTTCAAATTCGGACAACAAGGGCAAAGGTGAAAGCAGCGCGCAGGGTAGCAAGCCGTCCAAGCCGCGAGACGACGCCTGCGAGTGTCGATCGGGGCCGATTTTCGGCTCTGCGCTCATCAGTGGCGCGACGTTTACCAATAGATGGCTGCATTACGCCGAGGTGGACGGAAACGCGATGTTCGAGGGCGACATCGTGCTCGGGTCGGTGGTCGATGTTCAGGCTGACGAGGGTGGTAATCCGGTATTGTTTTCAGTCGGCATCACCGGCCAGCAGTATCGCTGGCCGGGCGGGCGCATCCCGTTCGAGATCGACCCGGCACTTTCCAATCAGCAGCGTGTCACCGATGCAATTGCCCATTGGCATGCCAACACCGGCATCCGCTTTGCCCCACGCGCCGGCGAAGCGGACTTTGTGCACTTTGTTCCTGGCGGCGGCTGCTCCTCACGGGTAGGGCGTATTGGGGGACGACAGGACATCACGCTGGGTACCAACTGCACGACCGGCAATGCCATCCATGAAATTGGCCACACGGTGGGCCTGTGGCATGAGCAGAGCCGCGAAGACCGCAACAATTTCATCAATGTGGTTTTCGCCAATATCGACCCGGCGATGCAGCACAACTTCAACCAGCAGATCTCGGATGGCGACGATCTCGGCGCTTACGATTTCGGCTCTGTCATGCATTACCCAGCGACTGCCTTTTCGATCAACGGCCAGCCAACCATCGTGCCGCGCCAGCCCTTGCCAGGGGGCGTGACAATGGGCCAACGCAGCGGTCTTTCCACGGGCGACATCGACGGCGTGCGCATGATGTACCCCGGCCTGCAACCCACCATCAAAGAGATGGCGAAAGACCCGATCACCGATCCCGTCGGCACCTTTAAGGAGGTCCGCAAGGACCCTATCCAGGACCCGGTGACAATCAAGGAAATTCGCAAGGATCCGATCAGGGATCCGATCACCCTCAAGGAAGTCCGCAAGGATCCCATCCAGGACCCGGTGACGATCAAGGAAACGCGCAAGGACCCGATCCAGGACCCCGTCACCATCAAGGAAGTGGGGAGCGATCCGGGTTTCCCCGGCGGCGGCTTTGTGCCATGGCCCGGATTTGACACCGGACCCCGTCCTTTCGTGCTGGCGGGCGCAAGCCGCTTCATGCCGAGCGATCCCTTAATTGATGCCATGAACCAGATGCAGCAACTGGCCGCCGCGCACACCGAGGCTCAGCAGCAGGCGGACACGCTGGCAGCGGCCTATGAGCAGGCGGTTGAAGCGCTCGCGCAATGGCAGCAGGGGCAAACGTGAACTCCGGGACTCAGCCGTGATTCTCGTCGTGTCCTACCCTGGCGAAGAGCACACGGCCTTGGTGGTCGATCACCTCACGCGCGCGGGGCGTGAGGTGGTGCAAATCGATCTTGCCGATTTTCCAGCCCGGCGCTCGATCGAATTGATCTGGAGCAACACCAGAAAACCGGAGTTCCTGATTGAGCATGACGGACGGCGTGTGAACCTTGCTGAGGCCAGCGCCGTCTGGTGGCGCCGGGTGGCCAATTTCGCGGTCGATCCTTCGATTGGCTACGGTGAACGCAGCACGTTTGCCCACAGCGAAACCTCCCAGGCTGTGTACGGCATGCTGGACTCGCTGTCATGCCCGTGGATGAATCCGCGCGAAGCCGATGCGGCTGCGCACCACAAACCGTACCAGTGGACCGTCGCGCATGAACTGGGGCTGAAACTGCCGCGCACGCTGGTGACCACAAATGCACAGGCGGCGCGTGAATTCATCGAGAGCGTGCGCCCTGCCAAAGTCGTGTTCAAGGCGTTTCTTGCGGCAATTCAGGAATGGCGCGAGACGCGTCTGATCGAACAAGAAGACCTGGACCGGCTCGAACTGGTGCGCTACGCGCCCGTGATTTTCCAGGAGTACGTGCCCGGCGTGGATTTGCGCATCACCATGATTGGCAACGACATTTTTGCCGCCGAAATTGATGTGCGCAACACATCCTACGAGGTGGACATGCGGATGGTGGTGGGAGAAGGCATTGTCAACGCAGTCACGCTACCAGACGCGGTACAGACAAAACTGCGCAAGCTCCAGCATAGGCTCAAGCTCGTTTATGGCGCCATCGACATGCGCCGGACCGAGGCGGGTGAGTATGTCTTCCTAGAGGTCAATCCGGCCGGTCAATGGCTGTTTGTTGAACAGCGTACCGGCCTGCCGATTGCCAGGGCGCTGGCGGATTATTTGTGTGTCGTGAGCGAAAACCATAACGCAACCCAACGGCGTGGAACCGCAGCAAAAGCCTACCCAAGAACGGAAAAATCCCATGACTCAATCCCGGCGCATCCAGGGTGAAATCGTTTTTCCTGACCATGCCGACAAGGGGATGGCCGCAAAAATTACCATTGAATTGCGTGATGTGTCCCTGCAGGACCAGGCCTCCACGGTTGTCGCGGCCATGACGCTGGACAAGGTTTCCGTCGGCCCCAATTATCGCGTTCCCTTCGAGTTCAATGCACCGGCGGTGGCCCCAAGCCGGTTGCTCACCCTGCGGGTGCAGGTCGATAGGCATCCAGGCCAGCGGCACGCGAGTGGAGATTTTCTTTCCACCAGTGCCCAACGTGTGCCTGCAGGGGGCGATGCGTGTGGACTGGTCGTGCCGGTGACAGGGGTTTAGGGTCAATACTGGGATCAAAGTGGCCCAGGTGACTCAAGGACCCGCGGGCTCAGGGGAAAAATCGGGAGGATGTCCTGATCGGCCAGGATGACGCTGCTGCGTCAAGCAGCGCAGCGACAGGGTAAAAACAGGTGGCTTGAATCGAACCACTTTTCATGCATTAAGCATGGCAGCAGGTTCCATCCGGCAAAGGTCGACCTGGCTTCATTGAAGTCCGACCATTCAAGATGAATACGGGGTCGGGCCATGCACTAAACATAATTCCTGGAAGCATTCCATCATCCTAGTATGATATTTCACGAACATAATTATGTTAACTTTGTTAACAATTTATTCTCACTTGGTGCCCGACTTGCCACCGCGCAGGCCTGCCTTTCAAAAAAGTTGCTGGCGTGGGCGCTGCGGCCGTTGACGAGTTGAAAGGTGAGTAAATACCGGACTCCGGATAGGTCCGTCGCGCCGAAGGTACTCATCATGGAAAATCGGATGTAGAGTAATCGCCATGAATGATCCCGCCAACGATGACGACCGGACCGTTCAGGCACATGGCGAAGCCGTGAGCATGGGGAACGCCAGTCTGCGCGCCGGATCGACTGACGAGCCGCAGAGCGGCGACCGTCTGCCCATCGGTATGCGGCTCGCCGAGTTTGAGATCATTGGTTATGTCGGTGAAGGTGGATTCAGCATCGTCTACTTGGCCTGGGATCACTCGCTCGAGCGTCAAGTGGCGCTCAAGGAATACATGCCGTCGTCGCTGGCTTCTCGCAGCGGTGGCACGCGCGTCTTGCCGCGCTCGGAGCGCCACCGCGATACCTTTGAGGTTGGGCTTAAGAGCTTCATCAACGAAGGCAAGCTGCTTGCGCAGTTCGACCACCCATCGTTGGTCAAGGTTTACCGTTTCTGGGAGGCCCACGGCACCGCCTACATGGTAATGCCCTACTACGAGGGCCTGACACTCAAGGACACAGTGCGTGCGATGTCGCAGCCGCCCGACGAAGCCTGGCTGCGCGGTTTGCTCGATCCGCTGATGGCTGCGCTGTCGGTGATTCACCGGGCGAAATGCTTCCATCGAGACATTGCGCCAGACAACGTGCTGTTGTTGGCCGGCAGTGGCAAACCTCTGCTGCTTGATTTTGGCGCTGCACGCCGCGTGATTGGCGATAAGACGCAGGCTCTTACGGTGATCCTTAAACCCGGCTATGCACCTGTCGAACAGTACGCCGAAGACTCGACGATGCGCCAGGGCGCATGGACCGATGTCTATGCGCTGGCTGCGGTGATCTACTGGGCCGTGACCGGCAAAACACCGCCGGCTTCGATGGGTCGCGTGCTCAACGACAGCTACGTGCCGCTGGCGCAGAGCGCGGCCGGACGCTACAGCGCGCGTTTTCTCGCCGCCATCGATCGCGCACTCATCGTGTTACCGGAGAAGCGCACGCCCTCAATCGAACGGCTGCGCGACGAACTCGGCTTGGGTGTTGCATGGCCCGAAGCGCCTCCCGCCGCGCCGCCGCCGGAGGACCTCGAAGTGACGATCATCCGCCCGATGCAGATGCCAGTTGCGCCGGGCGCGCAGATCGAGCCGAATGCGCCTTCGCCTGCGGCCATGAGCCAGTCGACGGCAAGCCGTGTCGACTCGCCAAAACCGCAACCGCAGGAAATGGCAACCGCGAGCGGCGGCATGCGCCTGTGGCTGTCACTGGCCAGCATTACGGTGGTCGCGGTTGGCACGGGACTGTGGTGGATCTCGCAGCCGAGCACGCTGCCGGCCAGCACCACGGCGAGCGCACCATCACCAGGCATCGCACCTGTACCGGTGCCACGGCCAGCGAGCCCCCCGCCGGTGCTGCCCACGGCGCCACAGCCTTCACTACCGAGCGCACAAACCGTGCTGACCCAAATCGAAGCAGGGCGCGACGCGAGCATCAAGCTGAAAGCCACCCTTGTGACGGAACGCAACGGCGCAACGCGCTTGCAGTACCAGGCCAGCGAGGGCGGCTACGCTTACGTGCTGGGCTCGCGCACGGGCAGCAACGAGCTGGTCATGCTGTACCCACCGCCTGGAGGGCGCACCGCAAAGCTGGGTACAGGCGGCAAGGTCGACCTACCATTGCCAACCGCTGTCGATGTGCAAACCTACTATTTGCTCTGGGCGCGCGAGAGCCGCGATCTGGCCGAGAGTGGCTGGTTCATGCGCAATACCGGTTGGATCCGAAGCCTGGAAACCGGCGTCGCACCGATTGCCGCCGCCACTGTATGGGGCGCGCCGCATTGCGCGCCGCGCGCCAAGCGTTGCGACCCCGCCTACGCGATGACCGAAGTCACTTACATGACCAACGTCACAACGCCAGCGCAAGGCCCCGTACCGATGCCATCTGCCATCCCCAAATCGCCAACACCAGCGCCCGAAAAAACAGCTTCTAAACGCCGCGAAAAAGCCCTTCCCACAGAGGAGAAAGCATCTTCCAAGCGGGACGATGGGCTGTCGGCGCAATGCCGCGAATTGCTCAACCGTGCATCGCTTGGGGACACCGGCGCCGACCTCATTGAGAAGATGAAAACGCTGCGTTGCGGCAACTGAGCCCTCGTCCCGGCTATTGACAGACGCAAGGTGATGGCGAGACGATCGCAAGGCGAGACCGAGACTCGCGCTGCAATCCAGCAGCGGTGGTAACACCGTGCAAAGACCAGTATTACTTGGCGCGGCACGCATGGAGGTAGTTCGACCATGATCACGAAGCTGATATTCGACATGCGTAAGTTGCACCTCGCACTGTGCGCCTGCCCGTTGGTGCTGGCTGTAGGTTGTGGCGGCGGAAGCGGAAGCGGAGGTAACGATCGCGACAGCGGACCACAACAGACAACGCTCAGTGTGGCTGTGAGCGATGCCGACAGCGACACGCTCAGCTATCAATGGCGCGCCACCGCCGGCACCATCGACAACCGCAATGCGGCCACGACAGTGTGGACGCTACCGGCGGGGCCTGGTTTGCACTTTGCATACGTCCTCGTCTCGGATGGCCGCGGCGGCTATTCGGAGCGGCAGTACGCGGTCAGCACGGATGCTTTGAAGATTAATGCACCCGCGCGCACCGCCGTGACCTACGCGCCAGCTCCAGCGACGAAGGTTACCGATGCCGGCGTGGTGCTCCGCCTGCGCGCCACGACACCCACGGCGCTGCCGTTTGCGGATGCCGGCGCAGGTGCCGGCAATCGCAGCGTTTACCTCTCCGACATGCCGGTTGCGGTTACTGTCAAAGGCA
The DNA here is from genome assembly GCA_000751355.1 of Polaromonas sp. CG9_12. Lineage (GTDB taxonomy): Bacteria > Pseudomonadota > Gammaproteobacteria > Burkholderiales > Burkholderiaceae_C > Polaromonas. Next base: position 57,576 of record CCJP01000004.1, read on the forward strand.
CCGGCACCGTCGTCTTCAGCGGCACCACCGATGCGGCGGGCGAGTTGAACCTGCCCAACTTGAAAGACGGCAGCTACACCGTCAATTGCGCCACAACGTCCGGTGGGCCGTTGCGCTCCTGCGGGGATCTGACCGTCAATGCCACTTCCAGCAGCGTCGCACCGCTTGAGCCCTCCATTGGTGCAGGCAGCAACCTGCGTCTGTACGGTCACGTCGCGTTGGCCGACGGTGGCGTATGTGGAACGCGCAACGACTACTTCGGCATCTACGCCAGCGCCACAGTGCAATTGCAACAGGCCGATGGCCAGGCGGTGACGCCGGCGCGGCGCGTGAACCGCTTCGGCGACTACTTCATCGATGCGGCGGTGGCCAACAACACGCCGTTGAAGCTGCGTATCCAGTGCGGCAGCGATGTGCATATCGCCGACGTGTTGCCCGGCGCGGGCGGCTTCCTGAGCGTATCGCCGCTCGAAGTTAGTCACGTCACGGGAAACCGTCGGCCCGCCATCACACGGATGATCGCCAACGGCCCGGATGGCAATGTGCGCGGACGCGAGGTGCTCGCCGAGGCCGGCGCCATCTCCAACACACTGCCTGGCTTTGAACGTTTTCTGACCTACAAAGGCACGGATACCGCCCTCAGCGCCTGCATGTACTACCGCGCAATCGGTGCGGTCTCGGGCTGCAATACGCAAGGCGGAATGGAAAATCCAATCACATTTGACGATTGGAAGAAACACCATCTCTTCGGTACTGGCAAAAACCCCGAGCCCGCTGCGACGTACATCAACCAGCGCGACCTCAACCTCGTTCGGCGGATGTTCGCCACCAAGGTGTCAGACACGCAAGTGGCGTTCTACGTCTGCAACAACCCGGGCCCCGAGGGGCGCACGCAGGCCGAAGTCAATGAAGTCATCGACTTCGGGTTGGCGAGCGAACGCCGGGTCGCCTGTGTCGCCATGGAATGGTCCACCGCGCCGGGCGTGCAAGGCGGCAACACACCCTTCACCAAGTTTCTGACGTTTGGTCCGGACGGCTCGCTCATCCCGTCTGTCAATCTTGACGGCCGTGGCGAGAAGTTCATGCCCGGCGCCTGCATCGCCTGTCATGGCGGCTCGAAGATCGGCGGCAGGTTCCCCGACCGCGGCAACCCCTCGCCGTTCCTGGGTTCGCGGTTCCTGGGCTTCGACACCGGCAATTACCTGTTCTCCACCGTCGCAAGCTTGACCGAAGCCGATCAGGGCAAAGCGTTGCGAGACCTGAACGAGCTCGTGCAGCACACCGAAGGCGGGCCGAGCAGCATCACGGCCACGGCAAAGCTGATCAACGGTTGGTACGCCAGCGGCGGCAACCAGTTGGACAAGGCCTACGTGCCAACGCCGTGGCAGGCACCCGCCGACAAGGCGCAGTTCTACCGCGAGGTGATCGGCACATCGTGCCGCACCTGCCACGCCGCACTCGGATCGGCTGAAGACCGTTTCGACTGGGACTCGCAGCCGAACCTGTTTACCGGTTCGACCGACCCAAGCAACAACATGTACCGCCATGTCTGCGGCGGCACGCCAGAATTGGCGGTCAACGGCTCGATGCCCAACGCGCTGGCGTCGCTGGATCGCCTGCTCGACAGCAGCGCGCCCGGCATCGACGCCTTGCGAGCCCGCATGAAGAAATACCTGGGTTGTTCAGCGCCCGCGGAAGACCCCGTTTACCCGCGCCGATAGCACCCTGCCGCGCACCCAATTATCGGAGGCTTTGATGGCTCGAATCCAAACAATCGGCATCGGCATTGAACACCGCGTCGGCTTGGCCATCGTCATGCTGGCGACGTTGGCAGCGTGCGCCAACTCCGGCTCGCCGGGGTCAACGGTGAGGGCTGTGCCCACGCCCACCGCTGCAGCATCGCCGGCAGCACCGCAGCCAGCAGCAACCGTTACCGCGCCCAGCACCGCCGCGGCGCCTGCGGCCGCAGAGCAAAACTTCGTCGCTCCCGCACCCGTGCCCTTCGAAAACTCGATTGCCCGCGCCGGCGCACAACTGCTGGCAGACGCGCGCTCGCGCCTGGGCAGCGAGTCACGCTCTCTCGTCATCGATCCCCTGATCGACGCCAACACCGGCGCCCAGACGGTGAGTACCGTGAAGATGGGCGAGCAGCTCGAATCGATCGTCAAGGCCCGGCACGCCAACTGGCGCCTCCAGCCGCTGACGCGCCAGGCCCTGAACGACAAGCCGTTGCTGCTCATCGGCACGCTGACGCCGGTCAACATCGAGCGCTCGGTCAACGCCGTGCCCGACGCGTTCCGTGTCTGGCTGACCGTGATCGACCTGCGAACAGGGCGCGTCGTTGCCAAGCAGCTTGACCGCTCGACGATCGATAGCGTCAACCCCGAACCTCTCAAGTTCTACAGCGACAGCCCGACATGGCACAAGGACAAGACGGTGCTGGGCTACATCAATTCATGCCAGGTCAACACAAAGATTGGCGACCCGGCCGACCCCGAGTACCTGGCCATGCTCCCTGCAGCAGCAGTCGTCAACGAGGCCATCATGGCCTACAGCGCAGGACGCGTGCCTGCCGCCAACTTGCTCTACAAGGAGGCGGCCGCGCTCGCTGACCCAGGCGACTTGCGCGTACTCAATGGCCTGTACCTCACGAGCTGGCAACTCGGCCAGCGCGACAACGCGCGCGACGCGTTCAGCAAACTCGTCGCCTCGGGCCTGGACCTCAAGCGCGTGCCCATGAAGTTTCTGTTCCAGCCCGGCGGCACTAATTTCAACGCAGTCGGCGACCTGCCGCAGCAGTACCAGATCTGGGTCGGAGCGTTGGCGCAGGAAATCGCCAAAGCGCAATCGTGTGTGCGCGTTGTCGGCCACACCAGCCGCACCGGCAGCGCGAGCGTCAACGAAAGGCTGTCGCGGCAGCGCGCCGAGACGATGCAACGCATGCTCGAGCGCAGCAACCGAGCGCTGGGCACGCGGCTGAGTGCTGCTGGCGTTGGCTCGCGCGAGGCGCTGGTGGGACTGGGTACCGACGATCAGCGCGATGCGCTTGATCGGCGAGTGGAGTTTCGGGTGGTGGATTGTGTTTAGGCAGACCGTCAGGGGGGAATCTTCCATGAAACCAACGAAGCCGGCGACTCTGGTTTGGAGACTGATCACGGGCCTGGCACTGCTGCTTTTAGAAGTACCGGTTGTTGCGCAAGACGCGTGGCTCAGCGGAAAAGATCTGTTCACTACCAATTGCCTCGCTTGCCACACAAGCGTCTCAAAGGAAAATTTCACTGCTATCCAAATCAAAGGCGCCATTAGCAGCACACCGTGCATGAGGACCACCACAATAGCTAATTGCAGGCCCGGCGTGAACAGTAGAGACCTGCGGGGCCTGTCAGACGGAGATATCTCAAATATTACAACCTATCTGAGCACCCCGAGGCATGCCTCTTTCTTACCGACAAGCCACATATTCGACGGCACGGCCGTCAATGCGGTAGTGAAACCCACCCAAAACTTCACCTTGAGAAACGATGGCGACGCCACCAGAGATGATCTCACCACCAGACACAGCGACTTGAGGTTCAGCGTTCCAACAACGACAACGACGAACACCGATGACAACTTCATCGTCAATGCATCCAATTGTACAGGGCCATTGGCCGTCGGAGCAGAGTGCAGTGTCGCCGTGACCTTTAACCCCCTGACCGTTCAGGCGCCATTTGACCCACCGTTCCGCACGACATTTGGCGTTAACCACAATGGCTACCCTAGCACCTCGAACATCGACTTCAATGGCGCTTCGACGGCCACGGCCAGCGGCAAGGGTTTAAAGAACCTCGAGATCATTACGACCCTTTCACCATTTGTTGCGACGCTACCCAATACTTCAGCATCTCAGACAGTGACAATCGCAAATCGCCTAGACTCCAGCATACGATTGTGCTTAGTGGACCTCGCGCCGTTTCCTGCCCGCGACAATTTCAATCTTGTCGGCAGAACCTACGACCCGCCCTCTTCGTCCCCGGCCTTGGATCGTTGTGCAACGCTGACCGCTCCAGGCCCGGAGCCAAAACAGAGCATCTCGTTCACCCCAAAGACAAACCCGTCAGGCTCAGACGGTCCGCGTTACGCTCAACTCTCGGTGCAGCGCCTCGATGTCGGAGGCTCGGCAATCGGGGACGCAGAGACAATAGATCTGAAAGGAAACGATGGCCCGTTTGCCAACGTCAGCACCGGCACGCTGTTCTCGGGTGTGCGTCAGGACGTGAATGCCGGCGCAGCCGCGCCCCCCACCCCCGTAACTGTGACCAATGCCGGCAGCGCCCCGCTGCACGTGTCCAGTATCAGCATCCCGCGCGTTGCCGGTGCAGGCAGCGACGAGTACACAGCCAGCGGCTGCACGGTGGGAACAGCCCCTCTCGCACCGGGAGCGTCGTGCAACCTGTCCGTATCCTTCGACCCGATCGACATCGGCACGCGCACCACGACCCTGACGATCGGCTACTCGGTCGCAGCCGACACGCCCGCATTGAGAACCGCGTCGATCTTTCTGCGCGGCCAGGGCACGCGCGGCGCGAGATTGATCGTGCTCAACGCCCTCGGCACCGAGATCGCAACAGGCAGCAGTGAGGATTTCGGGAATCAGAACATCAACGTCACGTTAAGGCGACGGATCACGCTGCGTAACATTGGCAGCGATGAGGCGCTCGCGGTGTCTGCACGCGCAATCACGCCTGCGTCTTCGGGCTTCGATCTGGTAGTACCGACTGTTGCCGGCGCCTGTCCCTCGATCGGCAGTGAATTCACGCTGGCGGCTGGGGACAGCTGCGTGGCGGAGCTAACCTTCTCACCGATCGCAACAACGCCCTACGCCGCCGTCCTCACACTGCCGAGCCGGCCGGCCGGCTCGGTCACCCCGCCAATCAATTTCGTGCTCAACCTTTCCGGCGAAGGTGTGGATGGACGTCCGAACCTGGCATGGCAACGCGACGATGGCAGCGCCTTGGCCTTGCTGGAGGTACCGGGCGTCACAAGCGTCGGCACCCCGACGCCACCGCAAGTCAGCCTGCGTCTGGCCAATCTCGGCCCGGGCGCGGCAGCACTCAGGCTGCTCAATGTCATCGGCGTCGACAGCTCAAGCTTTGCGCTAGAACCCAGCGCCGCACCCGGTCGCTGCAGTTTCGGCGACTCGGCCCCCGTGCTTGGCGAGGGTTCGACGTGCAGCGTGGTGATCACGTTCCGGCCTCAGACTGCGGGCGCGAAAACAGGTCGCCTGCAACTCGTCTCGACAGGCACCACGCCTGCACCGCTGGATATTCGTGCACAAGCCTCGGGACCCGCTGCAACCATCGCGCCGCTGACAGCGACACCCGCTTCGATGACCCTCAACGGGGTGCGTGTCGGCGCCCAGTCGGCACCAGCCACGCTTACCCTTGCCAATGACGGCGTAGTGTCGGCTGTTGTGACCGCGATCGACGCCAGCCCCGGTTTCGCCTTCGAGCCAGGCTCATGCGGCGCGCTACCGTTCTCGATTGAGCCGCGCAGCAGTTGCACGCTGTCGGTTCGCTTCGAACCCCGCAGCGCCGGCGCAGCCAGCGGCAGCTTGCGCGTGCAGGTCAGCGGCGTGGTGGCACCGGTCGAAGTGGCGCTGCAAGGCACCGGTACTGAAGCCGCCGATGTCTCGAGCGGCGGCGGCTGCTCGATCAGTGACGGTCGCTCGCCCGCCGACCCGACGCTATGGGCCTTGGTGCTGCTCGCTGCGGCGGTGCTCTTTTATCGCCGCAAGATGCGTGGCAGCGCATCGCATGACAGGAATCCTGGACGGGGAGTCCAATGACCCGATCGAGTATGGCTGACTGGCGCAACCCGGTAGCGGCGTCGGTGCTGCCGTTCGCGCTGCTGGCAGCGGCGCTGGGCTGGGCGTCGATCGCCATCGGACTGCCTGCGTGGCGCGCGCTCGTGCTGCTGCTGGTGGCGCCGGTGGCAGAAGAAGTCGTGTTTCGCGCGGGTCTGCATGACGGCCTTCTGCACCAGGGCGCATCGCCCTGGTTGGCCAACCTGTTGACGGCGCTCGCGTTCAGCGCTGCACACATGCTGCTGCTCGGCGTCAATCCACAGACTGCATTGGTGTGGTTGCCTGCTCTGTTGATCGGTGCCGCCTACAACCGCTGGCGGCGTCTGCGCATCTGCATCGCGCTGCACATGGCAATGAACGCGCTGTGGATTGCCGCACAGGGTATGTTGTGATTCGAAGACAGGCCAAGAGGAAACGCCCATGAAAATCAATAATTTGTTGCGCTGGTGTGCGGCGCTTGGCGGCCTGCTCGCGCTGCCCGCCCACGCCCAGTTCGACTACTCGCTCTACGGCGTCGCCGACCTGTCCTACGGCCGCTTCGAGAACAGCGGCTTCGTGCGCACGCACCGCTTCAACAGCAACTCGCTGACCGCCACTTTCGCCGGTCTCAATGCAAGCTATGGGTTTGAAAACGGCTGGACGCCGGGCATCACACTCGAATCATTCTTCCGCTTTCAAGACACCAAGTTCGGCCGCAACGACGACGATCCGACGTTCTCGCGCAATGCCTTCGTCTCGCTGACGCACCGTGACTACGGCACGCTGCGTGCCGGGCGCATTCAATCGCTGCTGTTCAACACCACTACGCGCTTCAACGCCCTGGGCAACTCGGTGGGCTTCTCTCCAGCCGTGCGCCACATCTTCGCGGCCGGCAATCTGATCGGCGTCCAGGGTGACTTCTATTGGAACCAGGCCATCGGCTACACCACGCCCAACTTCGACGGCATCACCGGCAGTGTCATGGCCGCGCGCGGCGATCAAGACAACCCTGGTCACCTGATGGCCGGCAATCTCATCGTCGCCAAGGGCGTGCTCGCAGGCTCGCTGTCGGTACAACGCGTGGACATTGACAACGGCTTCAACGATCCTACGTTAGAAGACACCGTGCAACTCGGTGCCAGCTACAACATCGGCCTGGCCAAACTGTTTGGCCAATACACGCACACCCGCGACCGCGGCCTGGAGGTCAACAGCGACATCGTTTCTGCAGGCGTCTCGGTATCGCTCGGCCCTGGCACGGTGCATGCGCAAATCGCCACCTCCAAGGCAGACGGCCTGGCCGTTTCGCGCAAACAAACGACGACGAGCGCGGCCTATGTCTATGCCTACGACAGCCTGACCGACATCTACGTCATTGCTATGGACGACCGCGTGCGCGGCCAGACGCGCGGCTTTTCGGCCGCGTTCGGTGTGCGCTATACCTTTCGGTAGTCTCGGGCTGCTTCTTGCCGATGACCTTTGTCAGTGTTCGCGCCTGCGCGGCAGCCCTATCCTACTTTGCGTGTCACCACCACTTTCATTCCTTGCCACACGCCGAGCGTTCGCGCTTGGCGGCGCATCGCTGGTGCTCGCTGCCTGCGGCGCAAAGCCGATCCTGGCGCCCAAACCCCTCCCGCCTCCCAAACCTAAGGTCCTGACAGTGGATGTGCTGGCTTCGGCCAAGCTGAACCCCAGCACCAGTGGGCGGCCGTCGCCGGTCGTCGTGCGCATCTATGAACTCAAGGCAGCAGCGCCGTTCGAGTCCGCCGACTTTGTCTCGCTGTTCGACAAGGACCAGGCCACGCTCGGTGGCGACGTGATCGCCCGCGACGAGTTCGTGCTGAGTCCAGGCGAGTCGATGGCGATCAAGCGCGATCTCACCGCCGATTCGAAGTTCATTGCCGTCATGGTGGCCTTCCGGGACCTCGAACGCGCGAAGTGGCGCGCTGTTGTGCCACTGGTCGCCGGTGAGGACAATGCGCTGTCGGTGCGCCTGGACGCTTCGACTGTATCGATCGGCAAACATTTATGAGTCAACACTGATGGGCTGGCGCAACCGTGTCATCTGGACCGAGGGAATGTTCCTCGAGCCTCACCACTTTCAGCAGGAGCTTCGCTACATCGAGCGCCTGGTCGATGCACGCATGGTCGGCTCCAACGCCTACGCCTGGGGCTTTGTTCAGTTCGAGATCGACGAAGGCCTGCTGGCGCTGGGCAAGCTTGGCCTAGCACGCGCCAGCGGTGTGCTGCCCGACGGCACGCCGTTTTCGATGCCGCAGTTCGACCCACTGCCACCCGCGCTCGAGCTTGGCACCGACATGAAGGCCGAAACGATCTGCCTGGCCCTGCCACTGCAGCGCGAAGGCACCGACGAGTTTTCTCTCGACGACAAACCCGATGCCGGTATGGCGCGCGCCATGAACCGCTACACGGCGGTGCAGGAAGACGTACGCGACGCCAGCAATGCCAGCGATGAGCCAACGACGATCCAGACGGGCCGCCTGCAAGCCAGGCTCATTCGCACCAGGGACGCACTTGATGCTTATGCGACGTTGACCATCGCCGCCGTCGTCGAGCGGCGCGCGGACGGCATGGTCGTGCTCGACCGCAGCCACATCCCGGCACAGTTGCGGCTCGATACGTCCAGGCAACTGTCACCCCGCGTCGAGCTGCTGCACGGCCTGATAAGGCAGCGCGCCGAAATGCTCGCCGGCCGCATGGGCCAGCTCGGCCACGGTGTGTCGGAACTGGCTTCGTTTTTGCTGCTGCAAACGCTCAACCGCAACGAACCCATCTTCGCGCAGCATGTGGCCGCGCCGGTGGCGCATCCGCGCGAGTTGCACCGCGATTGCCTGCGCCTGGCCGGCGACCTAGCCACGCTGTCAACCACCCGCCGCCAGCCGCCTACCTTCCCACCGTACCGCCATGATGATCTGCGCGGCACCTTCACGCCGGTGTTCGACGAGTTGCGCGCCATGCTGAGCACGACGATCGACAGCAATGCCATCCAGATTGACCTGGTTGATCGCAAGCATGGCGTTCGCACTGCGGTCGTCAACGATCTGGAGCTGATGCGCACGGCCTCTTTTGTGCTGGCCGTCAATGCGCGCGTGCCGGCCGAACAGCTGCGCCAGCATTTTCCGGCGCAAACCAAGATCGGCCCCGTCGACAAGATCAAAAATCTGGTCAACCTGGCACTTCCCGGCATCGGCTTGCGGCCGTTGCCGGTGGCGCCGCGCCAGTTGCCCTTTCACGCCGGTTACTATTACTTCGAACTCGACCGCAACAGCGAACTCTGGGGCCAGCTCGAACAAAACGGCAACATGGCGATGCACATCGCCGGTGAGTTCCCCGGACTCGAACTCGAGTTCTGGGCCATACGTCAATAGGCCAAGCGATGAGCGACAAGCCCCTCGACGATCCCTTTGCCGAGATCGGCGGTGGCCGCACGTTTATCATGCCCACGCCCGGTGCGCGTGCGGCGCCAGGCGCGCCGCGCAGCCACACGTCCGGCAGGCCCGAGGTTGCCGCCGACATCGAGCCGGTCGAAAGCGGCCTCAATCCGCTGGTGGCGCTGGCGAACAAGTCGCTTGCATTGGTGCCGCAGATTCGCGCCACTTACCAGCTCGCCGATCCGGCGGCCCTGCGCGAGTCCATTGCTGTCGATTTGCGTGCCTTCGAGTCGCAGGCCCGTGGACGCGGCATTGCCGCAGAACGCATCCTGGCCGCGCGCTACGTGCTGTGCACCGTGCTCGACGAAGCTGCCGCAAGCACGCCCTGGGGCGGCGGCGGCCAATGGGGCCGGCACAGCCTGCTGGCGATGTTCCACAACGAAACCGGCGGCGGCGAGAAGGTTTTTCAGCTCATGGCCAAGCTGGCACAGGAGCCCGCAGCCAACCGCGATCTGCTCGAATTGATCTATGCCGCATTGAGCGTCGGCTTCGAGGGTCGCTACCGCGTCGAGCAAGGCGGTGCGGCGCAACTCGAAGCCGTGCGCGAGCGTCTTGCGCAAATCGTTAGCAAGGAACGCGGCGACTACAGCCCCGCGCTCGCACAAAACTGGCGCGGCACGCTGCCGAAGAAGCGGCCGCTTCTGACCTGGTTGCCGCTGTGGGTCACCGCAGCCCTGTGTGGCCTCGCGCTTGCCGGCACCTACCTGTTTTTCTCGCTGCGCCTGGCACAGCAATCCGACCCCACGTATGCGCGCATCCTGTCGCTACGCGGCAGCGCGGTAGCAGCAACGACAGCGCCGCGTCCGGCCACGTCCACGCTGCGATTGGCGCCGCTGCTGCAGGCCGAAATGCAGGCCGGCCAGCTGACTGTGCGTGATGACCTCGACCGCAGCATCGTCACGCTGCTCGGCGACGGCCTATTTGCGCCGGGCAGCGACACGGTGGGGCCCAACCGCGTGGCGCTGTTCGGTCAGATTGCAGCCGCACTGGCCAAGGTGCCGGGCACCGTGCTCGTGACCGGCCACACCGACAACATCCCGATCGGCACGGCGCGCTTCCCGTCGAACTGGCACCTGTCCCAAGGCCGAGCTGACGCGGTGCGCAAATTGCTCATCAATGCGGGTGTGCCGAACGCGCGCTTGCGCGCCGAGGGGCGCGCTGATGGCGAGCCGGTCGCGCCCAATGACTCGCCGGCCAACCGCTCGCAGAACCGCCGCGTCGAAATCACCCTGCTGACGACGGTGGCCAAAGGCTCCTAGGGGGCATCATGAAAAAGCTGCTTGGCCTGATCTTCCATCCATGGCTGCTGGCCGCGCTCGGTGTACTCGCGTTGTCGGTGGCGATCTGGATCATCGGCCCAATGATCGCGATCGACCGCTGGCGTCCGCTGGAGAGCGAGCGCGCGCGCTGGATCTTCATCGGCGGGTTCGTCGCGCTGGTGTTGCTGCGACAAGCGTGGCGCGGGTGGAAGGCGCGCAGAACGAACACCCATGTCGTGGCGCAACTTACCGCCGTGGCGCCTTCACCGGCCGCCAACGACCCGGCGAGCGCCGAGGTCGCCGTGCTGCAGCAGCGTTTCAACCAGGCGCTCGAGCAACTGCGCCAGGCGCGCTTCACGAGCGGACGCAAAGGCCCTGGCGCCGTCTGGTCCGACTTCTCGGCGCGCATCGGCAAGCGCTACCTCTACGAGCTGCCGTGGTACGTGATCATCGGCGCGCCGGGTTCGGGCAAGACCACGGCACTGCTCAATTCGGGACTCAACTTTCCACTGTCGTCAACGATGGGTGAACATTCGGTGCGCGGCATTGGCGGTACGCGCAACTGCGACTGGTGGTTCACCGACGAAGCCGTGCTCATCGACACCGCTGGGCGCTACACTACGCAGACCAGTGATGCCGAGACCGATGCCAAGGCCTGGGAGGGTTTTCTCGGCCTGCTCAAGCGCAGCCGCCCGCGGCAACCCGTCAGCGGCGTCCTTGTCACCGTCTCGGTGAGTGACCTGCTGATGCAGTCGGCCTCCGAACGTGCCACCCATGCACAGGCCGTGCGCCGCCGCGTGCAGGAGTTGCACCAGCACCTGGGCATCCGCTTTCCCATCTACCTGCTGGTCACCAAGTGCGATCTGCTCGCCGGTTTCACCGACTACCTGGGCGACATCGACAAAGAAGCACGTGCGACACCCTGGGGATTCACCTTCAAGCTCGACGGCGAGCAGCGCACCGATCTGTCGGCCTTCAACAGCGAGTACGAAGCCCTCGAAAAACGCTTGCAGGACGGCGTCATCGACCGCCTGCAGCCCGAGCGGGATGCACAGCGGCGCGCACGCATCTACGCTTTTCCGCAGCAGTTCGCCGGCCTGCGCGACGTGCTGCTCGAATTTTCACAAAAGGTGTTCTCGCCCTCGCAGTTCGAGCAGCATCCATTGCTGCGCGGCGTGTACTTCGTCAGCGGTACGCAGGAAGGCACACCGATTGACCGCATGCTCGGCCGTCTGTCACGCAGCTTCGGACTGAGCAGCGAGACCGCTGCAGCCGTACCGGGCCAGGGTCGCAGCTACTTCCTCACACGCCTGCTGCGCGAAGTGGTGTTTGCCGAGAGCGGCCTTTCGGGTACCAATCTCAAGTGGGAACGCAAGCGCGGCGCGCTTGCCCTGGGTGCGTACGCGCTGCTTGCGCTTGGCGTTGGCGCCACGCTGTTTGCATGGACGACGAGTTACCTGAACAACCGGCGTTATGTAGCGCAGGTCGAAGACAGCCTGAGCGCTGCGGAAAGACTGATCCAGTCCAGCGACAAACCAACGAGCGACCCACGGCCCTTGCTGCCTCGCCTGCAGGCAGCGCAGGCGCTGCCGCGTGCCGCACCCGACGGCAGCGTGCCATGGTCGCTTGGCTTTGGCTTGTACCAGGGCGACAAGCTCACGTCTGCGGCGGACCGCGCCTATCAGCGGCTGCTGGTGGACGGCCTGCTGCCCAGCCTTGCACTGCGTGTCGAACAGCAACTGCGCAGTGGCGCCAACCCCGAGCTGCAATACGAGGCGCTCAAGGCCTATGTGATGCTGCACGATCCGGAACACTTCAATGCCCAGGCCTTGAAGCTGTATGTCACCGAGGATTGGAAAGCGACGTTGCCCAGGGACACCACGAGCGAGCAGCGCGAGGCGCTGACCAAACATCTAGACATGCTGTTGGCGCAGGGCCCGGCAGTCTCTCCGCTGGCGCAGGACAAGGTGCTGCTCCAGCAAACGCAGAGGCGGCTGGCCGCCACGTCGCTACCCAGCCGCATCTACCAGCGGCTCAAGCGCCAGGGCGTAGGCTCGGGCATTGCCGAGTTCAATGCCATTAAGGCTGGTGGCCCGGCCACACCGCTGGTGTTTCGCCGTGCCAGCGGTACTCCGTTGACCCAGGGCATCCCCGGTGTGTTCACCTATGACGGCTATCACAAGGGCTTTCAGAACGAGGTCACAAGTGTCTCGCAGCAGCTGGCTGAGGAGGAAGTCTGGGTGCTGGGCGTGGCCCAGATCGAGAGGCCTGCGCTGGTGCCGGGCTTTGCCCAATCACAGGTGGCCGACCAGGTACGCCGCATCTACCTCAACGATTACGCGCGGGTGTGGGAGGAGTTCATTGCCGACCTCAAGCTGCAGACGCCGACGTCGTTGGCCGAAGCGGTACAGACCGCACGCACACTCTCGGCGCCCGACAACCCGCTGGTGCCGCTGCTGCGCGCCATGTCACGCGAGACGACCCTTTCGCTTGCCCCCGACCTCGCCGGCAAGGCCGGCTCCGTGGTGCGCGACAAGCTCGAGAAGTCGCGCACGGAACTCGGCAAGCTTTTCGGCACGCAGCCGGTCGAGGCAGCCACCACGCCCAAGGAGCAGATCGAAAGCATCGTTGACAACCGCTTCACAGCCTTGCGCCAGATCGTCACCAGCCCCGGCGGCCAGGGTCCGGCCCCGGTGGACGCCACGATTGCGCTCCTCAACGAGGTCTACACCTTCCTCAATACCGCCGACACCGCGGTCAAGGCCGGCAACCCGCCGCCCCCGTCAGAAATTCCGAACAAGGTCAAGGCCGAAGGTGCGCGCGCGCCCGAGCCTGTCCGCTCGCTGGTCGCGACCTTGTCGGTAGTCGGCAATACGCTGGTCTATGGAATAACACGCAGCAACCTGAGCCAGGCCATCAACTCGCAGATCGGTGAATTCTGCCGCCAGGCCACGTCGGGTCGCTACCCATTCGTGCGCAGCAGCGAGCGCGACGTCACACAGGAAGACTTCGCTCGCCTGTTCGCGCCCAACGGCTTGTTCGACGACTTCTTCCAGAAGAACCTGCAGCCTTTCGTCAATACGTCCACGCGCCCATGGTCCTTCCGACAACAGGCGGGAGCGTCGATGGGCAGCCCCGGCGCACTGCTCACCTTCCAGCGCGCTGCAATGATCCGCGAGACCTTCTTCCGCAGTGGCGGCGCCGTGCCGGGCCTAAAACTCGACTTCACACCCGGCGAGATGGACACGAGCATCACGCAGTTCATCCTCGACGTCGATGGTCAGATCGTGAAGTATGCGCACGGGCCGCAGATACCAGTCTCCATCCAATGGCCCGGGCCGCGCGGCAGCGCGCAGGTGCGTGTCGAGTTATCACCTTCGTCAGCGGCTGGTAGCTCGGGCATGGTGACCTCGGGCCCTTGGGCGCTGTTTCGCATGATCGACCGGCTGCAAGTCGAAGCAGGCGCGGCGCCGGAACGATTTCGTGCAACCTTCAACGTCAACGGCCGCAAGGCCAGCTTTGACGTCACGACCAGCAGCGTGCGTAGCCCCTTCCGCTTGCGCGAGCTTGAAGAGTTCACCTGCCCGGCGGGCCTGTGAATGGCAACGCCCGGCTGGTACGGCAAGCTTGCGATGCTCGGCGACTTTGCGCACCGCCGTCTGCCGCTCGGCTTCATCAACGCCTGTGATGCCTGGTTGTCCCAGGGCGTTGCCGCCAGCCGCGCGTCGCTTGGGTCAGCGTGGCTCGACAACTACCTGACGGCGCCACTGTGGTGCTTTGCCTGGTCGCCGCGTATCGTCGACGAGCAGTGGTGGTTCGGCGTTCTGATGCCCAGTGTTGATGCGGTGGGGCGCTACTTTCCGCTGGTAGTGGCCTTCAGTACAGAGCATGCGCCTACCGAGCCAAACGCACTGGCGCAATGGGCACAGTGGTACGACAGCGCAGGCGCATGTGCATTGCAAACCTTGCAGGGTCAGGCCACGCTGGATGAATTCGAGTCGGCCTTGGCCGCTGTGGGCACGCCGTCGACACCAGTACCTGCCGACTCTGCGCCACCTCAGGCATTCACAAGTGAGTTGCAATTTCATTTAACCCAAGGCGCGTGGCCGCAGGGCGCAGCCACCGTCGTCCTGCGCTCGTTCACCGCACGCCTGCAAGGTCACTCTATCTGGTGGGTGCAGGGCGACAGTGAGACCCCGCCACTGGTGACCGTGATGCGAGGCCTGCCCACGGCGAACCGTTTTGTCGCGCTCTTTCAGGGCGCCCTTTAGGGCCTACCGATCCAGGCTGCGATTGCGCTGTAGTTATCCTGCGTCGGGTTGGCTTTCTGCGCGATCAAAACCTGCATTGCCTGCAGCCACTGTTCCGGGTTTTGTGCTTGGCCCAGCGTGCGCTCGATGTCGACCGCTTGCAGAGGTTCCCACCAGCCATCGCTGCACAGCAGCAGCGCATCGCCTTCGGTCAGCGCAAACGGCCTCTCGATCGTGTGGGCAACGAACTCGTCGGCCACGCCCATGGCACACACCAGGTGGTGTTTCATCGGGTGGGACTCGGCCGCAGCAGCATCAATTAGTCCGGCATCAATCATTTGCCGTATCACGCTGTCGTCGCGCGTGACGTGGCATACACGGCCGGCGCGCAACAAATACAGCCGCGAGTCGCCGACATGCGACCAGAGCGCCAAACCACGCTGTGCGTCGATCCACAGCGCTACCATCGTGGCATGCATGCGCTGTCGTTCCGACACAGCGTCCTGCTGTTGCAGCAGCAGCAATTCGTGCGCCTCAAGCACCGCCTCATGCAGTTCCACTGCGTTGACATCCACCGCAGCTTGCAGGCGCAAGGCCACCAGACGCACCACCAGGTCGGAGGCAATCGCGCCGTTGTCGTGGCCGCCCGCCCCATCGGACAGCACGGCATACGCCGCGCCATCAGCAACGCCGTAGCGCATGTCGTCTTCGTTGTGATCACGCGCACCGGTCTGCGTGCAGGTTGCAATGCGTATGGCCAGCATATGTCAGCGGGCAGCGTTGTTGCGCCTGGCGGCAGCCACGCGATCGGCCTGCTCCTCGTAAGCCTTGACGAAGGCCTTGCCGAACAGCTCGTCAAAGTCTTCCCGCGCGCTTTCGCTGATGCGGCCGAAGTGCTGCAGGTAGAGCTCCCACAGCCGGGCGCGGCGATTGCCCGGCAAGAGCTTGTCAAGCACGCCCCCTTCGGCAAGTTGCGCTTCGAGCCGCGCCGGTTCAAAGCGTCCGAGCATGCCCTGCAGGGCGGCGCGCGTTCCCTCCATCGTTCCGGCGGCGTGGCCCAGCAGGTCGGTCATTGCGTCCTGCATCGCTTCGGGCGCGGCCATGAAACCGCGCATCGGTGGCTGCACCATCTGTGCCAGTGCGGCCGCGGCATCGGGCGCGAACTTCAAGGGGTTGTTGCCCCGGGCCTGGATAGTCGTCACCGGCACATGCAACTCCTGCTTGACCACGTTACGCATCGCGCTCAATTGCAGCGTGCCTTCGACCGCCTGGCGCAATGTGCTGCCGATCAGACGCATCAGCTCCGGCGTCAGGCAAGGCCGCGTTGCCAGAGACAGTTGAGCGCCGTCACAGAAGGCATCCCACAAGGCGTCGGTATCGCTGTCAGGGGCCAGAACCTGCGCTGCAGCCTGCGGGCGCGCTGGTTGTGGTTGCCGCGGCGGCATGGCGGCGTGCACCGGCGGCGGTGTGTAGGCCGCTTGCAGATCAGGCGTGTCGTCGCCGGCCGCGGGCCCGACGGCGTCAGACGGCGATCCGCCAACGCCAAGAAACGCGAACGGATCGTTTGTTGATGGCGAGTCATTGGTTGAACCGGGACTCAAAAAAGCCTCGAGAGCGTCGGCCTGGCCGGGGCGTGCCGCATTGAGGCCGAACAAGGTGCCGATGCCGGGGCCTGTGGCCCCCGGGCCCAGCATGCCCCGCAGCGACGCTTCCTGGTCGCCATGCGCCGCAGGGGAAGGCGCGGGTGCGGCGAGATCGGCGAAGGGGTCGAAGTCGTCGGGCAAACGTGGGGATAATGGCGAAGGCGTTGCCGAAGATGGCGCGCGCGCGGCGGCAGGCGGCGCCGGTGCCGGCGCAGCTGGCGACAACGCAGGCCCCAGCAGATCGGCAAACGGGTCAGCTGCACCGGGCTTCCCAGGTGTGCTCAGCAAGCCTGCGAACGGATCGCTCTGCATTGGCGTACGCGCTGCCCCGGCTTGCCGCAGCGGCCCGGTCTTGGCCTCGCGTGCCGAAGCACCGATGACCGTGCGCCCATTGACGGCGCGCAAGGGCGCCTGCGCCGTCTGCTCACGCAACTCCACGCGCAGCTCGTAGACCCCGATCGTCAGTTGGTCCTGGTCGCGAAGCGGGACCGTTTCACCGTGGCCGAGCGGCCGACCGTTGACGATGATCGGGTTGGCGTTGCCGACGTTGCGCAGCGAGTACATGCCGGCGGCGCAACTCACCTCGGCCTGCAGCCGCGAGACATGACGCGCCGGATCAGGCAGCGTCATTGTGTTGCTGTCAGAGCGGCCGATCGTGCCACCGCGCTCGTCAAACTCGGCGACGATGGGTTGCGACGCCGATGCATGATGCGGCGACTGGGCGCGGATGACGAGGTGCATGGCTGGTTGACGACAAGCTCGCGCGATTGGGCCTGAGTGTTGGTGCGCTTCAGTGTTTATACGCCGAGGCGCCAACCCGTACAAGGTCCGAAAGTCATGTCCGCGCCGACCACCACAGCCAGACGGCCACGGCACCAAAGATCAGCCCGACGCGCAGCCAGGCGCGACCGCTCGGACGCAGTTTTCCGCCGCGCCACCACTGCGCCGCCGCCAGCAGCAGGAACAGTGGGCTGACCACAGCGAAGATGAGCTTGGCGTCGATATTGGGCATGGGCTGGGCGGGTTGATGCAAGATAGCGGCCACAAGATTCATGTTTCCCCAGAGGTACTGAAGGGACGCGATGGGTTGCTAATGGGCGAAAGCACCCTGGTGCCCCGGCTCATGCCGCTACGCGGTGTGCGTTGCGCGCAACAGTGCTTCCACGGGCGCAGAGAAGTCCACGCGGAACATGAGCTCCGGGTCGATCCGATTGTGTAATCCTGCCGCACCGGTGCCTGGCCGGGCAACTTTGCGCAGTTCGAAATGCAGGTGCGGGTAGGCTTGGTCCGCGTTTCCACTCGTACCGGTGAGGCCTATAAGCATTCCGCGGCGCACTCGTTGCCCTGCAATCACACGCAAGGCTGAGAGATGCGCATAGTGCGCAAACAGCACACCATCGTCATCTTTGCTGCCCGCGCGAGCGAGGTAGCCGCGCCACGCGGCCACCGGTTTGAATTTGAGAAGGATGTCGGCACCGAACATGGGATGGGCAAGGCGCGTTTGCTCTATCACGCCATCGGCCACCGCAAAAATTGGCGTGCCTACTGGCGCCACCAAGTCGATACCCGAATGCGCTCGAGTGCCGCCGTTTCGGGTCATGCCAAAACGCGGACTGTCGAATGTAGTCATACCCCCTTTGGTTGGCTGCAGGCTATCCCACCGAACCCTCATCGCCTGCAGCGGTGCTGCGACTTGTGACTCAGTCAAATCAGATTGGTTCATGTGAGTGCTCCTCTACCGGCAAATGCTGTAAAAGAGAGTAGTACGGACAGGTACACAGGAAAACGGACGAAGGTCACTTCGCCCACCACCGTCGTGGAATGGGTTGCATCAATCCATTAATGAAACGCCCGTGGTAAGCGCCGGCTTTAGAAAAGTCTCATTTCGGCCGCGTGACCGCCTCGACCGGCGTCGAGAAATCGACCTTGAACATCAGCTCCGGGTCGATGCGATTACCCAGGCCGGCGGCGCCGATGCCGGGAAACCGTGTCTTGCGGATTTCAAAGTGCAAGTGTGGGTATTTCTGGTCGGCGTTGCCGCTGGTGCCGGTGCGGCCAATCATCGTACCGCGTGCAACTCGCTGGCCCGTCTCCACGAACACGGCCGACAGGTGCGCATAGTTAGCAAACAGCACGCCGTCGATGGCGGCACTGCCCACGCTCGCCAGGTAGGTCAGCATGGACGCGGTCGGCCGAAACATCAGCAAGACGTCGGAGCCCAGCATCGGATCGTTGTAACGCGCCAGCGTGATCACGCCGTCGGCCACCGCAAAAATCGGCGTGCCGACTGGCGCGTCCAGATCGACGCCGGTATGCGCTCGTGCACCGCCATCGCGCACCATGCCGAAGCGCGGGCTGTCGAAGGTTTTCATGCCGCTGCCGCTGGCCTCCGTTCCGTCCCAGCGCACGTTCATGTCTTCCAGCGGAGGCGTGAGCTCGGAGGGCTGCAGCGCCGCAGCATTGTCCTTTCCGCCCGCACCATTGGCCGTGGCCATCGCAGCCCAGGCCATGCAGGCCGCCGCAGCCACGACCCACCGTCGCTGCATCTCACATCACCCGCATGGGCAGGCCCAGCGCCCGCTGCTGCCGACGCGTGCGCGCCGCGATCTGAAACAGCTTCAGCCCGGGCTGCAGCACACAGGCCAATAGCGCGGCGCGGGCACGGCTGCGCTGCGTACCCTCGCGCAGCACGCGCTGCGCTGCGGCAGCGCTTGGCGCTTCGCCCTCGAACAGGCGCTGGCCAGCTGCGGTGGCGGCGTGCATCAAAGTCTGCTTGGCCCACCATGCCTGCACCTTGGCCGCATCGGGCCAGGGCAGGCTGTCGTCTTCGTCCAGCGAAACGTCGTCGTCGTTGGGGTCTTCAGACGGATGCTCGGGCAATGGTGGAGCCTGCAGCGTTTCCAGATCCATGCGCGCCAGATCGGCGCCGGTGATCCAGCAAAACGCCTCGCCCGACAAGCGCGCAATTTCAGGCTCGGCCATGCGCTCGATGAGCCAGGGCACGAAGCGGGGATCGCCCAACAGACCCAAGGCACGAATCAACCGGCGGCGATGCCCTTTATCGTCGGGCTGATCCTGCGCACGCTTGGAGAAACCGCGGGCAATGGCGCTTGGCACATCGCCCGGCGACGCGGTCATCACAAGTGCCAACGCGCGATCGCCCTGCGGCGTGGGCTGCAGCGCCGCGTCCGCCAGCACACCCAGCGAGGCCTGCCGGTCGCCCAGCAGGCAGGCCGCCACGGCGGCCTGGAACACCACCTCCGGGTGCTCGTGGTCAATGGCCTGCCGCGCCTGCTCCAGCAGATCGACGCGGCCCAGTTCGCCCGCGGCACGCAACGCTGCCGCGCGCACCAAAGGCTGCTCTGCCGCGAGCCCGTCCTGCAACACGCGCCCCGGGTCCACCTGGTGCATTCGGCAGGCGGCAAAGCCGAGCGCACGTCGCGCCGGTTCGGCCGACGCCAACAGCGTGCGCACAATGCCCTTTAAATCGGCCGCCGAAACCCAGCCCAACGCAGACGCCACGCCCCGCGCAGCGTCGGGCAGCGCGGGCACGAGCGCCAGCACATGCTCAATCAGCGCTTCATCTCGAGACTCAAGCGCCCGCACCGCCAGCGCAAACACCTCACCGCAGCCCGGCCGCTCGAGCGCCGCCAGGCAGAGCTTGCTGCCGTACTCGCCCGCAACGGCCAGTCCGTCCAGGTGCGCGGCAATGCGCTCGTCCAGCCGTCCCAGGTGCAAAAGCCCCACATGTGGCGCGCGCACCAGCACGCTGCGCACGTGACGCAGCATCGCCGACTCTTCGGCGTGCTGCTGCACGACCACAGGCACCACTCTCGGTGTGGCATGGCGGGACAGTGCGGCGTTGGGGCTGCTACAGGTCAGCATGGCTGCGTGCTAGTGTCTTCGCTGCGTTGCCGGCGGCCTAGCGCCGAAAGTCACACAAATCGGACACCGTCAACACGGAAAGCAGCACATCACGCGAGCGCCGATACCTCGATCGGCTGCGCGAACACGCTTTCATACAAGGGCGTGTCCTGGCCCTGGAGGTACAGGCCCGGCACATAAAGCTGCCGCACCGCCACGTGCTGCGTTGGAATCCAGCGTGTGCCGCGATCGGGCCCCTTGTCAGCGCCCTGCGCCGGCTTGCCCAGGCCGGTGTACGCGCGTATGGGCTCACGCAGCAGCGCGCGCACTTGCAAGTCCACTCGCGTCCAGGCGTAGGGCAGCGCCAGCATCAGGCGCGCAGCCTCGCGCAGCGTGTAGCCGTGTTCGCCGGCAAAGCGGCGAATGAGCGAGAAGTTTTCGAAGTCCAGCCACCAGCCGCTGCCGCGCTGCGCATGGCGCGACGAGGCGCTGCTGGCAAAGCGGTAGTAGTAGTGCCCAGCGGGCAGCCGCGTCGGCTGCGGATTGGCGATGCCACCGGTGCCCGCCGCCTGACCGTCGTTGAACCAGCGTTCGGTGTCGAAACCGGCGGCGATGACGCGCCAATGCGGCTGCTTGAAGATCTCGGCGTTGGAGGGCGTGGACACGGCGCGAATCCTTTTCGGGAAAGTCAGCGTGATCGTGGTTCCATCCCGCCACCACCGCAATGTCCGAAGGTCATCTCAGCGCGGCGGCGCTACCACGAACGGAGCGTAGGGGATTTCTTTGCGAATGGCGAGACCTGGCCCAGGTCTTCTCTGACCCCGGCCTTCTCAGGCCGCGATCAGCTAAATCGACATGGCGCTGGCTATATCCGTATGCGCGAAGTCCTCGCCCTTGTAAAGCAGTGGCAGACCTTGCATTTTGGCCAGGGCATAGCTGAACACATCGCCGAAGTTCAACCCCGCCGGATGGCCACTGCCCTTGCCGTAGGCCACAAACGCCGCATAGGCAGCATCCGCCTCGGTCTGCCCCGGCGCAACCAGCTCGAACATCGGCAGCCGCAGCAAATCGTCAACCAGGATCACCGCACGTTGACCGCGCCGACCATGGATGACCATGCGGGTCTCGACGACCGACACCGTGCTGACCAAGGCCTTGCCGGCTGTCTTGATGGCTTGCAGAAAGGCTTCACGCTCCGGCTCGGCAAACGCAATGGCCACCAGCGCCGACGTGTCCACCACGATCATTTGGGCAGGCCCTGCCCGTCCCAGTCCATCGGATCAAAGGCGTCGGCCCGGTCCGGAACCCGATCCAGTTGCGCCAGCAATGCCGCCACACGCTTGTCGCCATCGGTCTTGACCATCGTTTCACCCAGCAGCCGGTCCAGCGCCCGCTCGACGACCGCAGTCTTGCTCAGGCCGGTGGCTTTGGCCAAGCGTTCCACCTTGCCGACCACCACGGGGTTGGCGATTTGGAGTGCCATGTAGGAATCCTTGTGATGTTGATCAAAACATCGTCAATATACATCGATGACATCGACGAAGCAAAGCACGAGATGGACTGCGTGTCCAGCGTTGATGGTCAGGAAGCAAAAAGCAAGACCTGTCCCCGTGGCGGTGGCGGGCTTGATCCCGTGGCGGGGCTCGGACGCGTAGCTGCTCGCTATTAATTTTATAGCTGCTTGCGCTAGTATCTATTGGGCTAGAAGCCTGTTTGATACTTCAAAATGGGTTGTCAGGGGGCGGAATCAAGCTTTGGCGGGCCTTAGCGACCTATTTTCACGCATTGAATTGCCTGATTAGCGACTTACCTCAGATCACCTTGAACCTTGCGCCATTGCTGTACTCCAACAGCAGATGCCGAGTCATCGGCCAAGGAGCAGGCAATGTCAATGAATGCCATCCAGTTTCAGCGCGGTCTGTCGCTTCCCCAGTTCCAGGCGCTTTACGGCACTGAGCAGCAGTGCGAGCGGGCCCTGGTTGCTGCACGATGGCCCCACGGCTGGCGATGTACGCACTGCGGCTGCAAGCGCTTTTTTCTTACCCGCAACGGTCCCGGCCGCCAGTTGTGGGAGTGCTTTGTCTGTGGCTACCAGTCCTCCAGCATCGTGGGCACCGTGATGGAGCACACCCATGTGCCACTGAGGCTGTGGTTTTTGGCCATGTACCTGCTCACCCAGCACAAAAACGCCATCAGCGCCCTGGCGCTCAAGCGCCAACTCGGCGTTTCCTACAAAACTGCCTGGCTACTCAAGCACAAGCTGATGCAGACCATGAGTCAGCGCGATGCGCGCTACCTGCTGCACGGGCGGGTGGAAATTGACGATGCCTACCTCGGAGGCGAGCGAGCGGGCCACATCAACGGCGGGCGCAAACCGGTCAACAAGACCGCCTTTGTCGCGGCCGTGCAGACCCGCACCGATGGCAGGCCCTTATACATGCGTTTGACGCCCGTGGCAGACTTCACGAATGAGGCGATGAGGCAGTGGGCCGGGCACCACTTGGCGAGCGACTGCCACGTGGTGAGCGATGGCACGCCCGCGTTTGCCCAGGTGCGCCAAGTGGGCGCCACGCACGAGCGCCATGTCACCGGAGGGGGACGCCAGGGCGTCCAGACAGCTCAGCTGCACTGGGTGAACACCCTGCTGGGCAACCTCAAGACCAGCATGGCGGGCACCTACCATTCGTTTGACCATGCCAAATATGCCGCGCGCTATCTGGCAGAGTTCTGCTATCGCTTCAACCGCCGCTTTGATCTGCCGGCAATGCTGCCCGGGCTGCTGCGGGCACTGGTAAGCACCAAGCCGTTGCCATTGAAGGTGTTGCAAGTCTGAGGTAAGTCGCTAATCAGGTTGAATTGACCATCAGCCCAATAGATACGGGCGTGAACAGCTATTTAATCTATAGCGTTTGAGGGTTGTCTACGCAACATGGGAGCACTCGACCGCACAGGATATTGCAAACAAGACCTCGTGACGTGCTCGGTATTCCGTGGGTCCGCCGAGGCTTCGCCGGGGAAAGATATGTGGGTCGCAGGCAAAAGGCAATACCTGACCGCGTCGCTCGCCAAAGGCAAGACCCCGGCCTTCGCTTTTGCGCGACCGCGGCTCTAATAAACTGTCGTCAATCACTCGCCTTGATGAGGGCTGAAGGCGATCCCCGGTCGCGCGAAATTACTCTCATGCAATTGCGACTCCGCGCTCGGAACCCGACGGCCCGGATTTCACGTTCACGCGGCCGAATCGGCCATCAACAAACGCGGAATCGACAGACGCGAGGACGGCGGGAACTGGGATACGAGTACGTTCCTAAGATGCGCGATCAATCGTTCCTTTTCGGTCGCATCCAAGAGCACCGAAAGGTGACGGACAAAAACGGGAAACTGAACTGAGTTGCGCCACGCAGACAGGAAGTTGTCAGCGGTGTATGCCGGCACATCCGGTGTCATTGCCTTCAACCTGACGTCCCAGTCGGTAGCCGACGACAACCACCGATCAATGACCTCGGACGTGTCTACCCTCATATCGGCCGGCATCGGAAGACATGCCGAGATCAGATCCACCTCCAGGTCTGAGAAATCCATCTCCCTGCGGAATGCACTGTCCTTGACCAAGCGAGTGAAGAGATTCAGCGCAAAGATCGAACTACCTTGTTCGTCCTCATTCTGCGTGAAATGTGCTTCCAGGGTGTCGTGCGCACGTCGATCATCGACCCCGAGCCGGGCAGTTCGCTTGCGGTAAATCGCATCGCTTCGGCCGAACCGCTTCGGCGTGAAGTCGATGTTCCAGTACGTATCCTCGCCATCCATGAAATCCAGGACCGTCGCACGCGCAGCGCCTTGTGCCGATTCGACAAGAACATTGCTGATCGCCTGCCCGGACAGAGCTGCCCAATCGCCCACGAAGCAGTCCGAGCTGATGAACATGACATAACGGTCAAACATTTGGTTCATATCACGTCTTCTTCTTCAGTGGGCGAGTGGGAAGGGCGGCATGGGCAAGATCTCTGCACTCCTTCGGAATCTTTGGCTCCGTGCAGCCGCGTTCCGTATACTGTCCGACGGCTGTGCGCAGCCCGTTCTGGACGCCCGTGGCTTGATGGATGTGGCCATCCCATGATCCGGTTCCTTTCGCCAGCGAAGGCGACGGCTTATTCCTGGCGACGTTGAACTCATCCAACTTGTCCTCTTCCAGCGCTGCGATCCGCTCTTTCAGTTCAGTACATCTGGCGTACACGGTTTCGGCAATTTCCTTGCACTCTGCCTCCTGCTCGGCCGGCGTCATCCTCAAGAACTGTTGAAGGGTCCCCGCCAGATCGACGGTGTTCTCATGATTCTGAAACTTCTTGTCCGTCAACCGGCAAGCATTCTCTCCATCCATCTTCACATCGAACGAATACAGAATCCAGGTCGACTCCTTCATGAAGGTGCTCGACTTCACTCCGCCCGCCACACCCGGATTGTCCCCGTTCGACAGCGAGAACTCCGACCCCTTGATGGCAATCATCATTCCGCCATCGGCCTTGACTGTCGTCGTGCCCTTGGCCAAGGTCGCCGATTGCGACATGTTCGGGTAAGGCAGTGGCACCGGCCCGGCCGGCGAGGGCGTCTTGCACACGTCCGGAATCGTCGCCACCGAAATGCCGTTGCTGCCCTTGTGGACCAGCGAATTCGCTGTGCCGTTGACCTTGACCGTGACCGGCATCGCGTCAACCCCCTTCCGCAATTGCGGCACCAGGCGCTGCGGTGGCCACCAGCGCTGCGGCGCGCTCGCCCATCTCGGCACTGGCCCATGTAAAGGCCAACTGGTCCTTGGCGTAGCCCTTGCTCGCGGCAGCGCACGCCAGCACCACATGCAACAACCCACCGGCCGCGCACACATCACCCCAGCAATCGGCCGGCGCAATGAAGTCCGAGGCTGACTCAAAATGCTCCTTGGTGCGCAGCGCCGTGAAGCCGAACTCGTCGGCGCGATACGGTTCGCCATTCATGTCGCAGTAGATGTCGCTGACCTTGCTGCCAGCAGGCAACGTGGCCAGCGCGGCGCGGAAGGCTTCGGTCAGGCCTTCGCCGATGCACACGGTCTCGGTCTTGATACGCTTGGGTTCGTTCGCGCTGCCCGTGCCCAGCACTGTGGCCAGCGGCTGCAGGCCCAGCGTGCGCGCGGCGCTCTCGCTGACGAGAAGCAACGCCGCGCCGGCCTCGCCGGGGATGAAGCCCCAGGCGTTGTTCAACGGCCCGGCGCTGTGCAGCTGGTCGCACTGCTCCAGCCATTCGAGCGTCTCGGGTTCGATCCAGCTATCGACACCGGCCACCACACAGACATCGAGCGTGCCCTGGCTCAGCTTGGTGAACGCTGCATGCACGCCCAACAGGCCAGCGGCGTGGCCGGCTTCGAAGACCGCAGCGCTGCCGAACAGCGGCTTGTGGCGCCGCGACAGGCGGGCCATCAGATCGCGGGCCAGGTCGGGGGCAAGGCCGGGGCGCGCACTGGGCAGCGCGAGCGCCAGCGCCCAGCGCGAGTCGGCCGGCGGCGGGCCTTGCAGCACCGACAGCGCCTCTTCCACCGCGGGGAACAGCAGCGCCTCGAACCGGTCGATGCCCTGCAAGTCGATGTCCAGCCAAGGTACGATGGCCGCGCGCATCGGCTCACCGGCGGTGTCGATCATGTACGGGTGCTGCGTGAAGCCGCTGATGCCAGCGTGCACCGCAGCGGCTGTCTCCCAGGCACCACGGCCCACTGCGGTGGTCGCACCCAAGCCGGCAATGAGCACGCGTTCGGTCATGGGTGTTGCTCCTGAGTCCGAGCCTCAGGCCAGTTCCAGCTCGGCATCGCCGACGGCCGGCGCGCCGGTGCTGAGGTTGGTCTTCAGCGTGACCACGGTACGCTCCAGCTTCTGCACCTTGAAGTGGCACGGCAGCGCGCTGTGCCACACCAGACTCACGCGCGGGCCGTTCTCGTGATCGGGCTCCAGGATCACGGTGTGCAGCGCGCGCTGCTTGTGGATCTGACGGCTGCCATCGTAGAAGCGGGTCTCGAAGCCGAGGTAGATCTTCGGCAGTGTGAACTGGATGCGCCCGCGCGGGCTCAGGTTCAGCAGCACCACCGGTTCGCCACCGCGCAGGAATTCGGGGGACTGCTGGTCGACCGGAGCGCACTGGAAGTAGCGGTCGTCCAGGTCTTCGGCCAGCAGCGGCTGGCGCGTTTTCATCCAGTGGTCGTCGTAGGTGCCGGCAAAGCCCACGCGCGGCTGCCAGTGGCTGGCGATGGCGCCGAATCCAGCAGGTGCGGGCCGGTCGTCCCATTTGGAGATGCGTGCATTTGGGTATTCGAAGTTCGGCAGCCGCAGGCCGGCTGCGTGTTCGGGCTTGACGACGAACCCGGTACCTACCGGGTTACGCCAGTCCCAGTCCTTGTCGGGCTGGCCGGACTTCGCGTCCGTGCCTCCATACGAGCGCTCGTAGACAAGCGGTATCTTCTCGAACTGCTGCGGCAGGCTGGGGCTGCCGCCAGACCAGTTGCGGTCACCCAGCACGCGCAAGAGCTTCTTTACTGGGCCGACCATGAAACCCACGTCGATCTGAGCGACGCTTTGGCCTGCTGGCGCATAGGCATGGCCGACGACGACGATGTCGGTGGTGCGTTTGGTGAGCACCAGGTCGGCGTCGTACTTAATGCTGCTCTTGCCTGGCTCGCCGTGATGCTCAGGCAGGCGCAACACGGGCGGCTGTTCCTTGGCCACCTCGACATTGCCGTCGGGCAGGATATCGAAAGTCGCCTTCACCGCCACGAGCCAGACCTCGGCTCCATCGCGGTCGCGCACCCAGCCGCGCTCGGCGGCAAAAGGGGTGCGGTTGTCGACTTGCCACATACGGAAGGCGCCTGTTCGTTCAGTTGATGTCGATCGCGGCACCCTTGATCTTGTTGTAGCCCGCAGAGCGGCTCAAGATGTAGTTGCCCTTGATGATGACCTTGCCGGCACGCGTGAGCGTGATGCTGGCGTCGCCGCAGCGCAGCACGATCTCACGTTCGGCGCTGATCACGTGGCGTTCGTCGTCCACCTGCACGGTAACCCCGGGTGCTATGGCAGCCGCCGTTACGGCCGGAGTCTGCAGCACGCCGCTAATCACGGGCTGCTGCAGATCGCCGTCGATGAAGAACACCAGCACCTCGCTGCCGACCATTACGCGGCGCAATGCCACGGTGCTGCGTGCGGGGACGACCTGACCCGGGCTGCCAGGCAGGCTGCTCAGCAACGGCTGATCCAGCAGGTCGAAGCCGTGCAGCCTGGCCAGCACCGGCGCCAGGCCTGAGGGCGCAGTGTGCGAAGCGTGCACCTCGCGGGCGGATAGCAGCGCAAACTCATCGGCCGGCACTTCGCCTGCCAGCAAGTCCGCGGCCAGTGAAACAAACTGGTCTTCAAGCATTTCCATCGTTGCCCCGCTCAGTTGATGCCGACCTTGCTGCCCTTGATCACCACGTCACTGTCGGCCTTGACATTGATCTTGCCGGAGCCGTTGATCGAGATGTTCTTGCCCTTAATGGTGATCGTGCCGTCCTTCTTCATAGAGATGCTGGCAGTGCCGGTCTTGATGGTGACCGAGTCGCCGGCGTCGATGACGAGGTTCTTGCCCACCTTCAGGCTGTCGTCTTCTGCTACCGATGTGCTGCGCGCCTTGCCCACGCTGTGGGTCTCGGCGCCAGTCACGCTCAGCGAGCGGTCGGCGCCGACGCTGGTGCTTTGTTTGGCGCCGATAGTGTTGGTCTGATCGGAGCCGATGCTGTTGGTCTGGCTGGTGCCGACGGTGGTGCTTTGGCTGAGGCCGACAGTAATGGTCTGCGTGGCGCCGATGGCTACCGACTGCAGTGCGCCGATGGCGATCTCTTGCGCGGCGCCGATGGCGATGGTTTCGTTGATGCCTACGGTGTGCGTACGCTGCAGGGCGACGGTCTTGGTTTCGCTGGCACCGACGCTCACCGAGCGGTTGCTGCCGACCGTGATGCTCTCGTTGCTGCCCACGGTCTCGGTGCGGTCGACACCAATGGCAATTGTTTCGTTGTTGCCGACCGTCTCGGTACGGTCGTGCTTGACGTGCACCGTCTCGTCGTTGTCGATGGTCTTGGTGCGGTCGTGGCCGACCCAATGGGTCTCGTCGTTTTCCACCTCGATATCCTGGTTCTTCTCGGCGTGGACCCACAACTGCTCCGAGCCCATCTTGTCTTCGAAGCGGATGGCGTTGGCGTTGCCATAGGCGCCGCCTTTGCTGCTGCGCGTGAGGATGCCGCTTTGTGTGGCGTTGGCCGGCAGCTCCCAGGGCGGCATCTGCTCTGCGTTGTAAACGCGGCCGGTGATGAGCGGCTGGTCGGGGTCGCCTTCCAGAAAATCCACTACCACCTCCTGACCGATGCGCGGGATGTGGATAGCGCCAAAGTTCTTGCCCGCCCAAGGGTGCGAGACGCGCACCCAGCAGCCACTCTTCTCGTCTTTCTTGCCGTAGCGATCCCAGTGGAACTGCACTTTCACGCGGCCGTATTTATCGGTGTAAATCTCGTCGCCGCTCGGGCCAACGACGACCGCGGTCTGCGGGCCCTGCACAAACGGTTTTGGCGTGCGCCGAGGTGCGCGGAACTGCTGCGCCGACGGAATGGCGGAAAAGTCGCAGCTGTAGTCATGCGAGCTGCCCGATTCGCCGGTGGCCTGGTGCGCATGCACCGACTCTGCCGTCACCAGGTACTCGGCGTTCTGATCTTCGCGTGGGTGCCGCGCCATCTTCACGAGGTGGCCGCAGGTCAGGCCCTGCGCATTGCTCGAGCCGCGCAGCAGTTCGAAACGTGATTGAAGCTCGTCCACGCGGTTGTCCACCCAGTGCGTGCCGTCGTCGGCCTGGCTGTAGTCGCCCTGGTAGTCGAACTGCTCGTAGTCCGACAATTCGTAGCTGCGCTGCCTTTTCTTTTCCACCTCCAGGCTGGTGGATGGGCGCTCAAAGTCATAGCTCGTCGTCACCACGATCCCGGTCTTCACCTCCCGCTCAAAGTGCCAGCGGCTGATGTAGTCGGTATCGGGCGGAGCTTCGGCGGCGTTCTCGAAGTACGGCAGGCTTTCGTAGCCGGCCACCGCGTCATGAGCGCTTTGTGAATCCACCAGCACGAGCTTGTGCGCGCTGTCGGTATGCTCAAAGTACCAGTAGATGCCTTCATGCTCGAGCAGGCGGGCGACAAAGTTGTAGTCGCTCTCCCGGTACTGCACGCAGTAGGTCCACTTGCGGTAAGGGCGAAACAGCTTGAACTTGAAATCGGCAATGCCGTGGTCTTCGAACACCTTCTTAACGATGTCGGGCACCGTCAACTCCTGAAAAATGCGGCAGTCCGACGTGCGCGTCAGAAACCACAGCCACGGCCGCAACGTGGCCTGGTAGCCGTGATAGCGCCCGCGGTGCTCGCCCAGCCCGAACCGGGTGACGTAGCCGTGGAAATGGCGTTTGGTGTCGTCACGCAACTCCAGCGTCACCGTCACTGGCTTGCCGAGCAGGTCTTCAGGCTTGAGGTCCGGTTTTTGGCTGATGAGGCCGAGCGTCATCTCGCCGAGCATGCTCAGACTGGCCGACACAGTCATCGACTCGAAGCGCAGGTCTTCTGCAGGCAAGGGGGAGGTGAGCGTGATCGGATGGGGCATTGGTCAACATCACGGGCTCGGTGCGCCGCGAATGGTATGCACGATAGAGAACGAAGCGCGTGGCGGCAAGCGACGAAAGTCATGCCGGGGTCAATGTGTTGGTCCGAACTTCTCGAACTCGGACTTTTTGTATCCCACTTCGTCGGTGTTCGAATCTGACTGCTTTTCCATCTCCGCGAAGTAGTCGTTCAAGCGCGTCTTCAGCGCCTTGACTGAACGCTCGTACTCGTCGGTGGTCTTGCCCGCCTTTCCTTCGAATGTCGGCAAGAGGTTGGCCGCCAAGTAGGCGAGGAAGTCCGCGCGATGGCACGACTCGTGAAAGCCCAGGGTCGTGTTTCCGACTTTGGTGTCTTCGTCTGTGGTACCGCGTCCGTAAGCCGATGGCTGGTGGGCCATCGCGCCGCGCCCGTAGCGGGTCTGCACCGAGATGATGCCTTTCAGCGAGAACGGCGACGTGAGCTTGGAGACGATCTTCTTGCCGTCTCGGTTGACCCACTCCGTGGCCGGCGTCACAAACCTGACACCATTCTGGAAGGACGTGACGGCCGTACCTGCCGAGACGGTCGCATCGGCGACGACGTCGGCGACGACTTCGACGGCGACGTCGATATCAACGCCGGCGCTGGCCTCTTTC
This sequence comes from Polaromonas sp. CG9_12, assembly GCA_000751355.1. Taxonomy (GTDB): domain Bacteria; phylum Pseudomonadota; class Gammaproteobacteria; order Burkholderiales; family Burkholderiaceae_C; genus Polaromonas. The sequence goes on from CCJP01000004.1 coordinate 88,173, forward strand.
TTGACGGTTGATCTGCTTGTCTGAGTGACCGGCGGCGGGTTCGCGCCGCGAGAAGCCGGCTTTCTGTTGGGGGTGTCGCCATCCATAGGTGCGGCCTCTGCATCAGCGTCGCAGCCGATCGGTCCGGGCGGATTGCAACGGAAACGGCACAGGGTGCCGCCGTCGATCCAGTCGCGGCCGAGCTCGGTCGTGCATAACGGCAGACTCACGAGACCGTCCCCCGGTTTGGCGAGCGTCGCGCCATCACGAGCCAGCCCCGCACCGGCTCGCCGGCCTCTTGACGCAGCGTTTGCGGCTCAAGCTCGAGAACGTCAAAACATGCCTGCAACAGCCCTGCCCGCAGATACGCAACGCCATGTGCGTAGCGGCCATTGGTTTGCAGCACATGCGCGCGCTCGTCTTCGCCATTGAGAGCTTCGACCGTGAAGATCAACCAGCCGCCTGCGCGCAAGCTGCGCCGGGCCGCCGCCAATACACCTTCGAGCGCGCCGAAGTAGCACAGCGTGTCGGCTGAGACCACCGTGTCGAAAGCCTCGGGCTGCGTGTTCAGGTAGTGCGTGAGCTCGGCCTGATGCAGCATGTCATAAACGTTACGCGCCTTGGCGCGGCGTAGCATACCCACCGACAGGTCGCAGCCGGCGAGCGTGCGCGCCCAGGGCTTCAGGCCGGTGCCGCACAGGCCGGTGCCGCAGCCGGCATCAACGATGTCGAGCGCCGCGTGGTCCGCGCCCACGGCGCGCCGCAGCGCCCGGGCGACGAGCGCCGGCGCGCGATAGTCAAGCGCCTCCAGCTTGGCGTCGAACGACGCGGCAAATCCATCGAAGACCTGCTGCACGTAGCCGTCGCTGGCGCGCTCCGGTGCCGCGCTTTCACTCTCGCACGCGGCGAGCATGTGCCGGGCCACGGCGTTGCCGGGTTCGCTGGCCAGCCACTCGCGCAGCAATTTGGCGGCGCGTTCGCGTTCGTCGAGCAGCAGCAGCGCGCGGATCACTTCCTGGCGCGACTGCACGTCTTCGGGCCACAGCGCCACAGCTTTGCTGTGCGCGACCAGCCCGTCGTGCACGCGGCCTTGTTTGATGAGCGTGGTCGACAGGTTGTACCAGGCGTCGGCAAACGCCGGGTCGCGCTCAACGGCGTGGCGCAACGCGAGTTCGCTGCGATCCAGCCGGCCGAGCTTGCGGTGCAGCACACCCAGGTTGTTGAGGGCGCGCACGGCGTCGGTACCTTCGCCGTGGGTCACGGCGTGGTCGTAGGCATCAGCCGCTTCCTCGCCGCGGCCGGCGAGCAGCAGCACGTTGCCAAGATTGTTCCAGGCGCTGGCATTGTTTGGCACAACCGCCAGCGCGTGCTGGATCAGTTTGAGCGCTTCACCGACCTGCCCTTGCGTGTGGCGCAAGACGCCGAGGAAGTGCAACGCATCGGGTTGGTCCGGCGAGCGCTGCAGGACCTCTTGCAGCGCCGATTCGGCTTCATCGATCCGCTCGCTGCGCAGCAGGTCTACGGCGGCGGCAAGCGCCTGGGGCAGCGTTTCAGCCGAACGCATAGTCGAACGCCCCATCGCGCACGCCCACCTGCACACGCTGGATCGGCTTGCCTTCCAGCATGCGCTTCAAAAACTCGCGGCTGATGTCGGGCAGCATCGTGTTGGTGAGGATGGCGTCGATCATGCGCCCACCGGATTCGCTTTCGGTGCAACGCGAGACGACGAGCTTGACCACGTCGTCGCTGACCTCGAACGGAATCTTGTAGCGTTGCTCGACGCGCCTGCGCACGCGGCCGATCTGCAGCGTGACGATGCGGCCGAGCATTTCGTCGCTCAGCGGGAAGTAGGGGATCGTCACCAAGCGCCCCAGCAACGCGGGTGGGAAGACCTTAAGTAGCGGCCCACGCAACGATTTGGCGAGCGATTCCGGATCGGGCATCAGGCTGGGGTCTTTGCACATTGACGCAATCAACTCGGTACCGACATTTGTCGTCAGCAGGATCAAGGTGTTCTTGAAGTTGATGAAGCGCCCTTCCCCGTCTTCCATGAAACCCTTGTCGAAGACCTGGAAGAAGATCTCGTGCACGTCGCTGTGCGCTTTTTCCACTTCGTCGAGCAGCACCACGCTGTAGGGCTTGCGGCGCACCGCCTCGGTGAGTACACCGCCTTCGCCGTAACCCACGTAGCCCGGAGGCGCGCCCTTGAGCGTGGAGACGGTGTGCGCCTCCTGGTACTCGCTCATGTTGATGGTGATGAGGTTTTGCTCGCCGCCGTACAAGGCCTCGGCCAGCGCGATCGCGGTTTCGGTCTTGCCGACGCCCGAGGGGCCAGCGAGCATGAAGACGCCGATCGGCTTGCCCGGGTTGTCGAGGCCGGCGCGCGAGGTCTGGATGCGCTTGGCGATCATCTCCATCGCATGGTTTTGGCCGATCACGCGCTGGCCGAGCGTGGCTGGCAGGTTCAGGATGTTGCCGATCTCGTTGGCCGCCATGCGGCCGACGGGGATGCCGGTCCAGTCGGCCACCACCGAGGCAACGGCCTGGTAGTCCACCGTCGGCAAGATCAGCGGCGTCTCGCCTTGCAATTGCTCCAGTTGCGCTTGCAGATCCTTGAGTTGCGCGAGCGCTGCCGCTCGGGCTTCGGGTGACAACACGCCTTCGCCAACTGCTTCGCCTTCCACCGGCGCGCCGCCGTCCCGCAACCTGGCCCGCAGCGCAAGCAGCCGATCGACCAGCTCCTTCTCAGTGCGCCAACGTTCGTTCACGGCATCGAAACGAGTCCGCTCGTCGCTCAGCAACGCCTTTGCGTTGGCCTCACGCTGCACCGTATCGACGCCGATGGCCGACTCGCGGCCGATGATCTGCAACTCGGTTTCTAGCGCTTCGATGCGTTTGGCCGAGTCGTCCACCTCGGCAGGCGTAGCGTGCAGGCTCACCGCAACGCGCGCGCAGGCAGTATCGAGCAGGCTCACCGATTTGTCGGGCAACTGCCGCGCCGGGATGTAGCGGTGCGAGAGCTTCACCGCCGCTTCGAGCGCCTCGTCGAAGATCTGCACCTTGTGGTGGCGCTCCATCGTGCTGGCCACGCCGCGCATCATCAGCAGCGCCTTGGGCTCGTCGGGCTCGTCGATCTGCACGCTCTGGAAGCGCCGCGTCAGCGCCGGGTCTTTTTCGATGTGCTTCTTGTACTCGGCAAAGGTGGTCGCGCCGATGGTGCGCAGCTGGCCTCGCGCCAGCGCGGGCTTGAGCAGGTTGGCGGCGTCACCCGTGCCTGCCGCACCGCCGGCGCCGACGAGCGTGTGCGTTTCGTCGATGAACAGGATGATCGGCTGCGCCGAAGCCTGCACCTCGTCGATCACCGAACGCAGGCGCTGCTCGAACTCGCCCTTCATGCTGGCGCCGGCCTGCAGCAGGCCAATGTCGAGCGCGCGCAGCGCCACGTCCTTCAATGACGGCGGCACGTCGCCGCGCGCGATGCGCTGCGCGAAGCCTTCCACCACCGCGGTCTTGCCGACACCGGCTTCGCCAACCAGGATCGGGTTGTTCTGGCGGCGGCGCATCAGGATGTCGACGACCTGGCGAATCTCGTCGTCACGGCCGACGATCGGGTCCATCTTGCCGCCGCGCGCTTGTTCAGTCAGGTCGGTTGTAAAACGCTTGAGCGCCTCCTGCTTGCCCATGGCTGCGGGCGCCATGGCGCCGCTGGCCTCGCCCGGCTCGCCTTGTGCGTCGCTGGCAGCCAGCTGGTTCTCCGGCGAGCCGGCGAGCAGTTGCGCAAAGTGGTCGCACAGGTCTTCGAGCTTGACGCGCTCAAACTGGCGCGAGATTGAGAACAAGGTGTTGCGCAGCGATGCCGTCTTCAACATGCCCACCAGCAGGTGGCCGCTGCGCACCTGGCGCTCGCCGAACATCAACGAGCCATAAACCCAGGCGCGTTCGACCGCGTCTTCGATGAAGCTCGACAGATCGGTCACCGACGACGCGCCACGCGGCAACCGGTCGAGTGCACGCGTGAGATCGGCCACCAGTGCCGAGGCGTCGAGCTCGTAGTGCTTGACGATGCGGTGCAGATCGCTGTCTTGCGTATTCAGGATCTGTTGCAGCCAGTGCTGCAGTTCGACATATGGGTTGCCACGCATCTTGCACAACACGGTCGCGCCCTCGATGGCCTTGTAGGCCAGTGGGTTCAACTTGCCGAACAACGCGGTGCGACTGATTTCAGCCATGGCTCTTGTCCTTGAAACGTGAAAGCCTGGCCGGACTCAGGCGCAGGTCGGAGCGGTCGGCGTGCGCGCTGCGCTTGCCGAGCCAGGTAGTCCAGCCCAGCTGGGTGGGTGTTTCCCCGCGCCGGCCAAGTCGAAGGCGCGGCACCTGTGCTGCGCGAAGGTGCAGGGCGACGTCGAAGGCCAGGCCGAGGCCAACGTACTGGCGAACCCAATCGCGCAGCTCGGTGATCGAGGGCTGGCCGGGCAGGAACTGCCGGTACTGCGCCAACGTCATCGGCCCGAGGTGCAGGCGAAACTTGTACTGCCGATCCCAGACCCGGTCACCCGCCACGGCGCTTTGGCCGAGCACATTGCGCGGCAGCGGATGGTTGCGCCGCACGAGACACGTGCGATCTTCTTCGCGCGTGTGCAGCCAGTGCCCGACATAAGACTCCAGGCGCACCGGCACATCGAACCAGCCTTGCAGCAACTTGGCCATGCCTTCGGCGGTTCTGGCACTGCGCGCAAGGAAGGCCGCGCGGTGGCGTTTGGCATCGGCAACGATGCTATCGGCATGCTCGAATGCCGGCTGGGCCAGGCCGCAGACAGCGCCCGTCCAGCGCGAGAACGCGTCGTCGCTGCGTCGGTCCAGGTGCACTGTGGGTTGCGACTGCGCCCAGGCGCGGTAGAAAAGCAGCAAGGCGCGGTGATGGAAGGTGTCGGCAAATCGTGCCAGCGACGAATCAGCATGGTGGCGTTCGCGCTCACGCACATATTCGGAGAGGTGGAATGGCATCGGCCCCATCGGCCCAAACAGGCCGAAGAAGCGCTGGCCCAGGCGCGGCATGCCGCTGCTGTTGATTCGAAATGACGAAATCGACGCGATGGCGAAGTCAAGCTCGGCGTCTTGTCCCAGGCGCAGCGGCTCATCGCGCGGCCGCAAGGCCTTGCCCAGGCGCGGGCTGTCGGCGTGCAGCGCCTCGATGCGGCGCATCACGGCGTAGAAGTCATGGTTGTAGGGTTGCTGCTGCAGGTCTTGCAGCAGCGCGGCATAGCGCGCGGGTGCTGTGCTGGTCATGGTGACAACTCCGAGGCTGCACCGATGCGCGCTGGCCAGCGGGCAAGCACGCCGCGCGTGGACGAATACAAGACGGTTTGCGTGAAGGTGTTGATCGCTGCCTGGCGCGCAAAGTAGTGATCGAGCACGCTGCCGAGGACAAACGCGCTGGCACCCTGGTAGGCGAGCTCATCGACCTCGACCTCGACCTGCACGCCCAAGCCAAAGGCAAGCGGCCCGCGGTGCGGCAGCCGGCGCGTCACGGGTGTGGCGCGCAAGGCGACCACGCCTTCGACTTGTTTGCGCCATGCCGGATCCTGCTCCGGTCCGTACAGACGCAGCACGCCGCGCAAGGCCGCAGCGGCCCGCTGCGGGTCTTCGCCCGCCAGCGCCAGGTGGTTGAGCGCCAGGTGGTTGATCAGCGCCCAACCGTAGTCGCCCTGTGCGGTGCGCGCGAGCGGCCGCGTCGGTCCGCGCAAGCACTCCACAGCCTTGACGGCCGCCACACCGTCAATGGCCCAGGACAGATTGCCGTCGTTGATTTCGCCGTTGGGCGTGCCGGGCAGGAGGTTGGGAAGATCGCGTTGCGTCACAAGTGCCGAGACGGCGATCTGGCGAAGCTCGTCGCTGTAGGGTGCGCCTTGCGGATCAACCAGCGCCAGGAAGACTTCGCTGCCGATGTAGGCCGAGCGCGTGCCTTGCTGTGTTTGCTTCTGTGACAACAGGCGCGGCGTGCGCCGCACGGTGAAGTAGGCGTTGTGCTGCGCGGCTTCGGTGTGAAAGGCTGCATACAAGGGCAAAAACTCCTGCGCGCCGCCCTGCGCCGTACCGTAGCCGGTGAGTGAGGCAATGCTGTGGACCTCGTAGTCCATCGGCCGCGCGCGGTCAGGCACGGCATGGAACTCATGCATGCCGGGCGTGATCTGGATGCGGTCCAGGCGCTTCGGGAACAGGTTGATCGCCGGTGTGCAGTTCAGTGAAACACTTGTTGCATCGATCAAGGCTTCAAGGCCTGCTTCGGCTTGTGAAAACGGGATGACGAGATCGACTTCTCTAGCAGCCACGTGTGCCAGGCGAGGCGCGATCTGCATCACGTCGAAGAACAGAAACCGCTGCGGCAGCGCGGCCAGTTCCTGCAGCAGCCGGTAGGCCGAGAACGCGCGCAGCGTTTCGGGCAGCAGCGCTTGCTCGTTGCTGTATCCCGTGAGCGCCACCGACGAACGCGCATCGCACCACTGCGTGGCCACGCTCTGTCCCGGTGCACCCACCGACCACAGCAGGCTGCCCAGCGCCGCACTGCCCAGCAACTCATGCAGTCGATAGCCGGCATCGCCAGGCGCGCTAATGTGCAGCTGAAGCGCCTGCAGTTCCATCTGGTCGAACCGCGTGCCACCATGCGCACGCAGGCGCAGGCGCAAGGCGCTGCGCATCTGCCGCGCCACCGGCAATTGCGACAGCGGCAGGTCGGGCGCGTGAACGAGATACTGAGCCTGCGTGATCTCGATCGGCCACAGGCAGACCTCATGCGCAGTGCGGAACTCGCAATGCGTGTTCTGACCCCGCACCAACGTACTCGTCAGCGCCGAGCCTCGCGGAATCTTCAAGCCGCGGGCTAGGCTGGGATTCGTCAGGTCCGGGTGCAGCCGCGCTACCATCATCGACGGCACCGATGCCAGGAAATTGGGGTACAGCGTTTCGAGCAGATGGGCGATGAACTCCGGATACTGCGCATCGAGCTTCAACTGCGTGCGCGCGGTCATGAAGGCAAAGCCTTCGAGCAGGCGTTCCACGTAGGGGTCGGCTACTTCGAGGCCATCCATCGACAAGCGCCGCGCCACTTTCGGGAACTCGTGTGCGAACTCAGCGCCGACCTCTCGTAGATGCGCGAGCTCGTCGTTGTAGAGGCGTAGCAGTCGCGGATCCATCAAACCGCCGCAGCGTTAGGCGGGCGCTGTAGAGCGCCCGGCGTAAAGTCGCGCACTTGCACTTTGCCAGCTTCAAGGTCGAGCTGCGTGCGCAGCAGCATTTCCAACGGCACCGGCTGCGCCCACAACAGACCGCGGATCTCGAATTCGATAACGTTGTGGGTGGCCAGGACGTCGTCGGCTTCGATTGCGCGCACACTGACAGTCTCGGCCAGGATCCGCGGCTCAAAATCAACGATGGCTTTGCGGATGGATCTTTCAAGCTGGGCCACATCGATCTTGGACGCCAGCTCACCGGCCAATGCCGGCAGACCGTAGTTCAGCACGGACGTAGCCGCCGCCGGATGCTTGGCTGCCTCGCGCGCAAGCAAGGGCTGCGTGGCATTGAACAGCCAGCCGAGATCGCGGATCACGGCCTGGCGCAAGGATGCCTTGCTCATCACACGCCGATCTTCGGCCTCGACCTCGGATGTCGGTGCGTCGTCGGTCAGCCGGTCGAGCAACGCAGGCTGAAGGCGATCACGGAGTTCGGTGGATGCAGCCATAGACGGCACTTAACTCGCATCACCGTCGGTTGCCGGAGCGGCCAGCACGATCTCGCGCACCTCAAGCAAGCCCAGTTCCTGAGTGTTCGTTGCCAGTAGGCGTTGGCCCAGGCCTCTGAATTGATCGGGTGCAAGCTCCAGCCACTCGGTGCGGCGCGCCAGTTGCAGCATGCCATCATCGCTCTGTGCCGAGCCGACATAACGAGTCGGCAGCAAGGCCACGGTCTCGCCGCCATTGGGAAATTCAAGCTGCGCCGGCGACCAGACGATGTCACGCAGATCGGTCGGCGCCTCCATCGTTACTTTGCTTACGGCATCGAACGGCACCCAGCAGTAGCGGCCGTTAATGATGGCTTCAAGCACCGGACCGAGGCGCGAGTCGCCATCGGCAATCCATTCAAACGCCTGGCCGTTGAGAGAACCGCTGGTGGCCGGCGCGACTTCAAGCGCCTGCATGCGCAGCTTTGCCGCTGCGGCCATCTCACCGCGACCCTCGGCGGCGAGCGCCTCGGCAAGCCATGCCACCCAGGCCTGCGGCCGGCCAAAAACATGCGGCAAGGTCTTACCGGCGAAGACTGCCTCGCGCACGGCTTCGCATTGCACTGCTTCACGATAGGTGCCGACCATTGCCAGCGTGCCTGCATCGAGTTCGCCGCAAACCTGCAACTGCGTCAAAGCGCGTTGCCACTGGCCCATGACGGCCAGCAGCTGAAAAAGGAATACGCGCAGCTTGGCGTCGGATGCATGGCCCCTGACCTGCTGCTCCAGGGCTAACAGCGCTGCCTTGGGTTGGCCGTTTGTGATAAATTCTTGTGCGGTGGCCATGGTGTTATGCGGAAGGGACGATCTCGTCCGTAAAAACACTCGACGCGCCGCGGCCACCGCTGCTCTCCTGCCGCCTGTACTCAACCTCGACCTTGCGGAAGGCGAAGGTGACAACCTCGCTGGCCTCACCGTGTTCGTTGGTCGAATGCTCAATCTGGGTGACACGCGCTTCCTTGAGCTTGATGAAGAAGTAATCTACGGCTTCGCCACCCGACTTGCGCATGGTCAACACGCTTTCCTTGACCTCATCATTGGTGGCCAGGGCGGACAGCAGCGCCGTGCTCGCACTGTCGATCGCCTTGACCACCGTCAAGCCGCTGTAAGAGCGGCGCGCCGTGGCTGCGGTTGCGCCCAGGCTCGACGAGGCCTGCACGGCCCAGCGCCAGGAAGAGACGGCGATCTCATCCTCATGTCCGGGCACGGATGACTCGCCCTTGACCTTGCCAGCGCGCTTTGTTTGCACCGACAAGAAGATGTCGCCCGACCCATGGGCTGTTGACGCTCCAGGCATGCGAGTGCTCCGCTGCTCAGGTCACTTCGGTGGACTTGATGTTCCAGCCGAACTTGACCTCGCCGCCCATGCCACCTTTGTCATCCTGCGGCTTGTAGCCAAACTCGATAAAGCCGTAGCTCATGGCAACGCTTTCCATGAGGTCGCCGCCCTGCGAACCACTCGGCGAAACGCTGGTGATAAACACTTCTTTCATCGTGACCTTGAGGAAATCCTTCTGCCCATCGCCCGACTTGCGTGCAGTGACGACAACAGAAGGGAAGTGGGCGCCCTGCGCGCACTTCTTGGACAGCACCGGTGACGCTTTGTCGTATCCGTGCAAAAAGTTAAATTCGCCGGGGGTACCTTTGCCTTTGCCCGAGCCGCCGCCCGCCAAGCCGCTGGCATTGGAGATGCCCCATGACCACGAAAGAACTTCTATTTCGCCCTTGTGGTCCTTGTGATTAGATTCGCCGTCGACGCCGTCGAACTTGATGTGGGTATCAGTAGACATTTCAGGTTTTCCTTATGAAAAAGACGTCATTGCAGATCAAAGTGGTGCCCTAATAAATCAAGCCTGCTTGAGCGACGGCAACTTGGACACGAGCCGCAGCGATACCGTGAGCCCTTCGAGTTGGTAGTGCGGGCGCAGGAAGAACTTCGAGGTGTAGTACCCTGGGTTGCCCGGCACTTCCTCGACTGTGACCTGCGCGGCGGCAAGCGGTTTCTGCGACTTAGTCACCTCCGACGAGTTGGCTGGGTCGCCGTCAACATAGTTCATGATCCAGTTGTTCAGGTATTTCTCCATGGAGTCGCGCTCTTTGAACGAGCCGATCTTGTCGCGCACCAGGCACTTGAGGTAGTGCGCAAAGCGATTGCAGGCGAACAGGTACGGCAGCCGCGCAGCCAGGTTGGCATTGGCCGTGGCGTCAGGGTCGTTGTATTCGAACGGCTTTTGCAGCGACTGCGCACCAATAAAAGCCGCAAAGTCCGAGTTCTTGCGGTGGATCAGCGGCATAAAACCGTTTTTCGCCAGTTCGGCTTCTCGTCGATCACTGATTGCAATTTCTGTGGGGCACTTGATGTCCACGCCGCCGTCGTCAGTGGGGAAAGTGTGCGTCGGCAAGCCTTCGACGGCACCGCCGGACTCGACGCCGCGGATGCGCGTACCCCAGCCATAAAGCTTGTACGAGCGGTTGATGTTGACCGCCATGGCATAGGCCGAATTGGCCCAGCAGTACTTGCCATGGTCGGTGCCCGCAGTTTCTTCTTCGAAGTTGAACTCCTCGACTGGGCTGGTTTTTGCGCCGTAGGGCAGTCGCGCCAGAAAGCGTGGCATGACCAGACCGATATACCGGGCATCCTCGGATTCGCGCAGCGAGCGCCAGCTTGCGTATTCAGGCGTGGTGAAGATCTTGGTCAAGTCGCGCGGATTGGCCAGTTCCTGCCACGAATTCATTTGCATCAGCGCCGGTTCGGCCGCAGCAATGAATGGCGCGTGCGATGCCGCTGCGACCTTGGACATCTCGCCAAGCAACTCGACGTCAGGCGGACTGTGGTCGAAGTAGTAGTCGCCCGTCAGGCAGCCGAACGGTTCGCCGCCGAACTGTCCGTAGTTTTGTTCATAGATCGATTTGAAAAGCGGGCTCTGGTCCCAAGCCGTACCCTTGAACTTCTTCAACGTCTTGCCCAGATCCGCCTTGGAGATGTTCATCACGCGGATTTTCAGCATCTCGTCGGTTTCGGTGTTGTTGACCAGGTAGTGCAAGCCACGCCACGCGCTTTCGATTTGTTGAAAGTCAGCGTGGTGCAAGATGGTGTTGACCTGCTGCGAGAGCTTCTTGTCGATTTCGGCGATCATGGCCTCGATCGATCCCAAAACGTCGCTGGAAATCAATTTGGTCTGTGCCAGCGCCTGCTGCGCGAGCGTCTGCACCGCCTGTTCGACCGCCGACTTGGCTTCATCGCTCTTGGGCTTGAACTCCTTGTTGAGCAGCGACGCGAAATCCGCGCCCCCGTACTCGATGCCAGCGATCGTGGATTCTTGGGTCGTGGTTTCGGCCATGGGGCTCTCCTGCTTTCAATGGGTTTTGCGAACGCGCGTCAAGCAGCAGGTGCCGCAGTGTCGTCAGGCACCTTCTTCGACGCTGCGAGGGACTTCAGCAACGCTTCGTCTTTGATGACCTTGGCCAGCAGTTCCTCGGCGCCGGCCTTGCCGTCCATGTAGGTGAGAAGATTGGCGAGCTGTTCGCGAGCTTCAAGCATCTGCCTCAGGCCTTCAACCTTGCGCGCCACGGTCGCGGGTGAAAAATCGTCCATGCTGTCAAAGGTGATGTCGACGGCAATGTTGCCTTCGCCCGTCAGTGTGTTAGGCACCTGGAAGGCCACGCGCGGCTTCATCGCCTTCATGCGGGCGTCGAAATTGTCGACGTCAATGTCCAGAAACTTGCGGTCGGCCACAGGTGGCAAGGCTTCGGCGGGCTTGCCAGACAGGTCGGACATCACACCCATGACGAAGGGCAGTTGCACCTTCTTTTCAGCGCCGTAGAGCTCGACGTCGTACTCGATCTGGACCCGTGGTGCGCGGTTGCGTGCAATAAATTTCTGACTGCTGGTGGCCATGGCGGGATCCTGGTTTTGTGTGATAAGGGCTTGTGGTGAGAGTGGCGTCAGGGTTTCGCAACGCCCGCGATGTGCTCGAGTTGCGCCAGGCCATCGGGTGCGAGGTCGCGCACAAGGTCAAGGAAGGACTTGGACATCAACCGCTGAGCCCGCCGGATCAACAAAGGCGCTGGGTTCGACGGCTCGTGGCGCTCGATCCAATCGCAGACGCTGCCAAGCGTGCGCACGACATCTTCGCGCGTGCGGATGATGCCAGGCGCCGACGCGCCTTGCTCGATGGCAGCTTCACTTGCGTCCGCGGTCGTCAGGACGTCGACCGTTGCGCCCTGCGCCGCCGCAGCCGCCAGGTCGAGGGCGTGCGTGATGTTCAACAGCGGTTTGAGATCCGGTCCAGCAATACCGACGCGCTGGCTGAGGGTGCGCTCGATGCTGGCTGCCGCGGCATGAACCGACTTGAGGCGTTCTGGTAGCGCCGCGTCAGCCGCCGTCGCGTCTTGCAACCCCTTGCCAATGCCAGCGGGCGTCGGCCGCGCTTCGCCAAACAGCAACTCGGCCTTGGTCAGTGCCAACTCAATCAGCCGCACCGTCAATGGGTGGCCGGCTGCCACAAGGTAGCTGGCCCGAAGGTCGTCGAGTCCACTGGACTGGCTGCACAACGCGGACAGCACGTTCAGGCGCATCGTCGCATCGTCGCCATCGAGGTGCGGATGCACCGCGTCCCAGTGCTTGTCGAGCAGTTGGGCGACGAGCGACAGGCCGGCCGCATAGCCGGCCAGGCCTTGCGTTCTGGCCCCGGCGCGCGCCAGCAGCACGGCTAGCCGCAGATCGCGTGTGCGCCTCGCCAGTGCCAGCGCCGCGTCATACACCTCGGGCCAGTTTGGCGGCTCGGCAGCAACCACGGTTTCTCCCGACTGGCGCTCCGGCGTGCCGAGCGCAGCCGTTTCGAGCGCCATGAATGCCGCGTCGTATGCCAAGTCGGGTCCACAGGCCTCATCTTCAGACAGTGGCGTCAACAATTCTTCAAAGGAAAGCACGGTCATTGTGCAGGTTTGATGTAGTAGTGACGGCCACTCTAGAAGGCACTCCGTGTGCCCGCATCAGCCGAAAGTCACTTCGAGGCCGGTATGGCCTGCACTTATCCTTAAGGGATATTACGCAAGGCTGCGAGCAGATCGCGTGCACGAACCGGCTTGAATAGCACCGGGTGGCCACCTGCATGCGCGCGCTTAACCTCGTCTGGCGACGTGTCGCCGGTGATGAGAATAGCCGGCAGCGGTGCACCGTACGTTCGGCGCACTTCGTCGATGGCCCGCAGACCGTCCTCGCTGTTGGCCAATCGCAAATCCGAAACGACGACGTCGATCAAGCTATTGTGGCGGAGCACCGCAGTCCGGGCCTCGTCAATCGTTCCGGCCACCAGCACAGTGAAGCCCCAGCCCTGGAGTAGCTCGTTCATGCCGGCGCGCACGGCCGCCTCGTCGTCGATGACGAGCACAGTACGGCCATCATCGGGGGGCGATGGGATGGTGTCGGCGCCCAGCACCATGCTCGGCATTTCTTCAAACTGCGTCGGCGGCAGCAGCACGCGAAACACGGTACCGCGGCCCGGTGCGGACACTACTTCGAGTTCATAGTCGAGCAATAGGACGAGGCGCTTGACGATTGACAGGCCCATGCCCAGGCCCTTGCTACGGTCTCGACCCTGGTTATCGACCTGATAGAACTCGTTAAAAATTTGCGGCAGTTGATCGCTGGGAATGCCGATTCCGGTGTCCCACACCTCAAGGCTGGTGCGGTCGTGCCGAGTGCGCGCCAGAGCTATCACACCACCCTCGCTGGTATAGCGAATCGCGTTGTGCACCAGATTAGCGAGGATGCGCTCGAGCAGTTGCGGGTCGCTTGTTACGAGCTTGCCACCCGGCTTGAAGCGCAGCAACAGGCCTTTTTCTTCAGCCGCGCCCGCGCAGTGCATGTGCAGCCGACGAAACACATCGCGAATCGGAAATGTCTGCACACTGGGCCGCACAATGCCGGCGTCGAGCTTAAACACGTCGAGCATGGCGCTGAACGAATCCTCCAGCGCATCGACCGCGCGCGTCATGCTGATGACGTTGGCATGATGCACATTGCCGCGCAACGCCTTCTCCAGCGCCGCAGCGAACAAGCCGAGCGCGTGCATCGGCTGGCGCAAATCATGGCTGGCAGCGCCGAGGAAGCGCGTCTTCTCGTTATCGGCGGCCTCGACCAGCGCCACGTGATGGCGCAGTTGTGAGACAAGCTGATCATTTTCTAGCCGCACCCGTCCGGCGCGCAGGACCAAACGATGCACGCGACCTGCCAGGCCGAGGATGACGATGATGAAGATGAACAGTATCCACGCCGCGTTGCGCCCATGCTCTGACGGTGAAGCAAAGCTGAGTACCGCCGGCAAAACCAACGACGCGCCGACCCACAGCAACAATGAAGTCCGGTCTACGGCTGCGGACGACACGCCCAAGCCGCCAGTTAGCATCAGCACGCCGACGCACGCGGTACTGGCCGCCGTGCTGCTCTGCGCCCAAGCTTGGTTTGCGATGGCGCAGCACAAACCAAAAGCTAATAGCAAGGCACGGTGACGCCAGATCACCCAGTCCGATTCAAGCGCGGCCTTCGGTAAGGCGGGCAGGCCCCACTTAACATGAATACTGGCGACAACGACGGTTATCAGCACCGCAATGCTGGCCGTGCGGTCATACGTAATAAGGCCATCGATCTCGCCGCTGAGAGCCAAAATCGATGCTACGCTGGCAAAAGCCAAGCTCGCGATAAACCCGTGCCCCGTGAGTTCCGCAAAAATCGTTTCACGATCACTCGGCGCACCGCCCCCAGCAGCGCAATCGGTTTTCTCGTCGCTAGGCCCTTCGGCACGGATCAGAATATGCGCCCGACCCATACCCTCAGCGAAACAGGCTGATCAGATGCGAGCGTGACTTCACGTCGAGCGCCAGCAGGACGACTGACACATAATTCTTGACCGTGCCGATTGACAGATGGGTCGCGGCGCTGATTTCCTGGTTGGTGCAGCCGAACAGTACGAGGTCGAGAATCTCGAGTTGCCGCGGCCCGAGTTCGGCCACCAAGTCGTAGCCGGCCGAGCGCGTCAGGCCGGGAAAACCCGCCATGCCACTGCCCCCTGCCTCGCTGCGAAGCAGCGCCACGATCATTTTTGAAATAATGGCGGGCTCAGTGGACTTGGCGATATAGGCCACCGCGCCCAAAGCCTGGGCTTGCTGGATGACAAACTGATCTTGCGTAGCGCTGAACACGGCAACCCTGGCTTCAGGAAACCGTTCTTTGAATTGCCGCAAACCCTGCAAACCGCGGCAATCGCCCATGTTAAGGTCGAGCAGCACGAGGCCAATATCCGAGTGAGCCTGGTAGACCTCCAGCGCATCTTGCAGGCAAGACGCTTCATCAATCTCGACGTCGGCATGCTCGGCACTCAGCAGTGCTTGCAGACCGACCCGTAGCAGCGCATGGTCGTCAGCGATCAGCACACGCCGACGCAGCAACATTTCATTTTCGCTGCTCAAGACTGATTGACCGCTTGGAGGAGTGATGCGCTGGTTGGTCCTAGGGAATATGGCAATATCTGGAGTTGTTCCTACGACCGCAGGCGCCTTCGCATACTGAGCTTCATTCAACATAAGACCCCCTACACGACGTTTGATGGATCACGGCTTCATGGATCCGTGACTGCGCACATTTGGCAAAATCGTTAATTTTCGGAAACAGTTGACTATCGCTAATTAACAAATTAGCGTTTGTCTGACAAAGTGAATCGTTTACTGTTCTTGCTTATGCAATCCTGAAAAAAATCATGACCAGTGTGGTCCCAGATATCTTCCTCAGCAATGCCCAATACTGGGGAGTCTGTGTGGGCAGATGGGCATCACCCTAGCAGCGTTTCATGAGAAAAAATGACATAAAAATTAATGAGTTCAATTCTGTATCAAATTACGCATTTAAACCTGCAGTGTAAAAATATGATGATTGCTCACAATATTAAATTGCATAAATGGCCGCCCCATTGAACGGATTGCCTTGCTGATAGGCTACTGACCTTTATCCTATTGATTCGGCCCAATGAAGTATGAACTTTATTGAATTTTCTCTATCGAAGAGAGATGGAAAAAGAAAACGCAAGAAAGCAGACGCTGGAGCAGCTTCACGAGCGGCGCAAGCAAGTCATGAGGCTGCATAAAAGGGCAATAGGCGTCATGCAAATTGTCTCCATGACGGGTCTGAGCTACCCGGCTGTGCGCAGGTGCATCGATCTCTTTGATGCGGGCGGCTGGCCGGCGATCAGGCCCGCCTTGCGAGGGCGCAGCCAGGGTCTTGGGCGCACCCTGAGCCAAGCCCAGGAGGACAGCGTTCAGCGCAGCATCATTGACCAACGCCCTGAGCAGCTGAAGATGGATTTCTTCCTGTGGAGCCGGGCGGCCGTGGGCCAACTCATCGAGCAGGAGTACGGGGTCAAGCTGCAGGTGCGCAGCGTTGGCAAATACCTGGCCCGCTGGGGTTTTACGCCTCAAAAGCCTATCAAGCGCGCCTACGAACAAAACCCTGAAGCGGTGCAAGCCTGGCTCGAAGGGGAATACCCGGCGATAGAGCAACGTGCCCGTCAGGAGGGCGCTGAAATCCATTGGGGTGACGAGACGGCGCTTGTCAACACGGATGTGCGCGGCAGAAGCTTTGCGCCCGCTGGGAAAACGCCCGTGGCCAGGACCATCGGCGGCACCCGGCAAAAACTCTCGATGATTGCCACGGTGACCAACCAGGGAAAGACCCGCTGGATGATCATTGACGATGCGTTTGACGCGGACAAGCTCATCGAATTCTTGCAAGCGTTGATCAAGGAGGCGGAAAAAAAGGTGTTTTTGATTCTGGACAACTTGCGGGTTCATCACAGCAAAATCGTTAAGGCGTGGGTGGCTGAACATAAGGAGGACATCGAACTGTTCTATTTGCCCAGCTACAGCCCGCAACTCAACCCGGAGGAACGCCTGAACGCGGACCTCAAGCAAGCGTTGGGAAAGCGCGTACCGGTGCGCAGCAAAGCCAAATTACGCGATGCTGCCAATGAGCACATGACGTTGCTCGAACGCACGCCTGAGCGAGTTATCGCCTATTTCCAGGATCGGCGTGTTCGCTATGCCGCTTGATACTTCATCGGGCCGGATCAATAAACACTCTAAAAATTAACCGCTAGCCAGTTATCTAGGGGGTCTATGGTTGCTTCGCATTGGCAGTTGAGCAGCCGCGAAATCTTACGCGCTTTGCAATGAACTGGAAAAACAAAGCCTCGAACTGCGTATTCCGGCGATCGTGACCGCTGATTCCGGTCGATCGTGACCGGTCGCGCAGCGTGAAGTGTTGCGCGCTTAAATTGTAGGGGTAGCGGTCACGATGGGTCCGGATTGATCTGCTTTTTGCTGGGCTTTTGGTTTTTGACGAAGAGACTCGCCCGTCAGGGTGAAACGGTGGTTTCGCTGCATCACACGATCCAAAATCGCGTCTGCAATCGTGGCATCTCCCACCCAGGCATGCCTTCTGGCGCCCAGACTCCAAGGGCAAAGCTGGGCCGAGCAAGGCCAGGCGCAGCGCCAACCCCATGAATACGTGCGCAACGGCACGGCCAAGTTGCTGACCTTGTTTTGCCCGAGCAGCGGCGAGTTGCGCGCCAAGGGCGTTACCGCTGCGCCCAATGCGGTGCTGCACCCGTGGTTGGATTAGGAACTGACTGCGGTGCTCGATCGGTTGCCGGCACCGGCGCCTGTGACGGATGCGGCCGCCAATCATGGCGTGTGGGCGCAGTGGCAGCGAGGGCTGTAAAATCGCATCACGCTGCCGGCCCTGTTGCCGCGGCTGCGCCTGCTGCTGGTGTAGGACAACCTCAAAGGGCACCTGACGCCCGCATTGGTACTGTGGTTGTTTGCGCACGGCGTGATGCCGCCGTACACGCCGCTGAGCGGCTCGTGGCTGAACATGGCCGAGTCCATCCAGCGCATCATCGGCCGCCGGGCGCTGGCCGGGCAGTACCTGCAGACATGGGTACCACTAAAAGTGCAGTGTCCCGGCTGGAGGCTTCACTGCGCGACGAGCGCCACTGCCCTTCGTTTTCCACCCTCAAAAAAATACGCAAACGCCTGCGGCAAACGCTTGGGTAGTTCAGCTGGTCTGAAGACGGCGCAAGCTATGGACCGGCGGACCGCTACGTCTGCCAGTTCTCAGCAACGCTAAGTCGGCTCACCTTGTGCATACTTCAGCAGTTCTCGCAGCTCTAAAAACACGCATGCATCCTCCGGCGCGCCGGGATAGCGCGCTTCAAACACGCCATCTTCGTCACGTGCGACTGCGCCCATGCCCGGGCAGCTCATTCCAAAGTCCCATTTGCACGCCCAGAAGGCCCGCCCGACTTCCGACAGTAATTCTTCGTAGCCTTCTATGAGGCAGGGCACGCAGGCAAACTGTCGCGCCAAATCGGCATCTTCGATACCCTCGGCCACCGTGATGCCCCGGTAGTCGAGCAGGCGGTACAGCATGCGCTTAGATGCTGGGTCAATGTAGTGCTGTGTGGTGTAGGGGATGGTGTAGCCGCCGATTTCCATGGTTTTTCCTGGTGTGTTTGTTGTTGCCCGCCAGCACATCGCTGGTGGTTTGGTTTGAATAGGCACTGGGTTTATCTAGAGCTTTTACGCCCCGGGGGGCGGGCAGCGCAATACCGAACAGCGCAGGGTCATGCAACGCGTTGAGCTGGTTTATCCAGGTCTTGAGGCAGTCACAACGGTGCATTTGTTCGTCGGCATAGCGCGTTGTTAACGTGCCGTCTCTGGCCACGCAGAGCACGCGCATAAGCATCTCGGCGCACTTGCTGTCGTATTCATGAATCACGTAGTCGCCGGGTCTCCAGACAATGGTGTTCGCGGGGTAAATAGCGGTGCAGAGGCCGGGGGGCTTGAAGGTCAATGGAATGCTCCTGAATGAACGCCGGCTGAAAGAAGTGCCGGCATTCAAGTCAAGCACCGTGTTTTAGCCATTTTTGAAAAATGAATAGCGCACCCTGGTTGACGAAAATTACCTTGGCCGGCGGTCAAGATAGGTGACATTGCCCACGACAACACCTTCAAGCCCAAGCCCACCGCCTGATTCAGCCCGGACAGACAAAGCGCTGCAGCAATCGAACCCCTCGGCAGCGATGTGTCAATTCATAGCTATCAATCTCATCATCACCTTCCATGACTTCCCCAGTCGTCGGGTCAAGCACTGTATAGGTGAATGCATCTAGCCAGTTGATGGCAATCGTGCTGTGAAAACCGTCGAACGCGCAACTTGCAGCGTGTGCGTCACTCAATTCAGATGCGACCAAAACTTCATAAAGCCCAGGCACCTCAAGGTCCTCACGCTCCTTATGGCTCAAATCATTCAGGTCTCCCCAAAATTCCATCTCAACGCGGATATGCAGTACACGTGAGGGGGTGGCTGTATCGCTTGGCATGTAAGGGCGGCGTGGGGTTAAATATTCATTCATTCATCTTCTCCTGGAAAAGTCCGCATGACGATGCGCTATGAGCGGTTTGCATCTGCAAACACTCGGTGGAACTCAAGTCGCGTCAATCACACAGGGCTATGACGTAAAGCACTGTGTTTTAGCCTTCGTTTGAGATTCCTCGATAAATATTCAGCAATGGCGCCTTGGCCATGTTTGCCGCAATCTACCGAGGTTTGGCAAAAGCCTCAGCTTGCACGGCAACCGAGACGGTGCCTCGCGGATGGATCGGGTGGGAAGCAGCACGACGTTCGGCGAAAGCTTGGGCTCCGTCAACAATTTCTGGCCTTCCACCCGAACAGGCAATAGTCCACTGGGCTATTGCCTGCTACAAACCCGCTCCTTACGGGAACCGTTCAGGAATCAATCAGCACAGCACAGCACACAGTCCGGAATCTCGCCGTCAAACGGCGCCCAGGTCACGGCCAGGCGTTGGTCGGCGATGCGCATCTCGAACGCCATATGCAGCCACGGGCGCTGGCCGTAGTTGTGCACGACTCGCTGCGCTTTTTCCAGCTCCTGGACGGTAGGCGCCGCTGGCGGTTTCGCCGCCACGGCCAGCGCGTCGCGGCAGCGCTGCAGTTGATGGCCCTGTGGATTGAAGTGCCCGACGACCAGCGAGCTGCCGGCCACCAGGATGAGTGGCACGGACCCTACTCCCTCGCAAGTGAGGTTCTCCCTGTGCATCTGCAGCAAGATGTCCAGTTCAAGCCAGAGCGCAGCCTGGTAGTGCCCGGGCAGTGCGGGCGCGGCCAGTGACACATAAGCCGCCTGGCCCTGCAGCCCGACGTCGCGGTGCACATGCACGGCGTACGGAGCACTGGCCATTGCTGCGAGGTGCGCCTCGCATTCCCTGGGCAGGTAGACCAGGGCAGCCGCATTGGCAAAGCCCAGGCGCAATTCCGGAATTTCAAGGGCATCGGGAAAGACGCGCCGGGCCATGGCCCGGGGAGGACGGTTCACGTGACGCGAGGCGTAAACGCGGCTCATCGATTGTTCGAGGTCGCGGCGGTACTGGACGATGAGCGCGAACTCGGTCGCCTTATAGACGATTATCGAAGAGCTCGAATCCGCACAAGCGGAGGTGGGAACGGTAGCGGTAGCGCCAGCAGATGAAGATGGGTAGTTCATGGAATGCCTTTAAAAGTTGAAGAACAGTGCGATCAATTGGTCGCTACTTGCATAGCCAGTGGTGTTTAGCCTTTTTCAACTTTTCTCGATTTTTTTAAATGCATCTGCGTTTGCATGGGTTGTGCATGGGCATTGGTTCTTCAACAGGACCCGCTTGTTGCGATGCGCGTACAAGCGGGGGGATGCACTTGCCCTGAGAAGTGGAGTTCCTGCGTCTTGTACAAATGTAAATAAGGACTCAAGCTCAAGCAATGTCGGCCAACTATCTCGCACCTCGTTTGGCTTAGCAACTGACTTGTGACGCCACAAGATCTTGCAAACCGCTCCCCCGGGCCAGCTCCCCGCTGGTGGCAAATCATGCGCATGCTTACCAAGTTGCTGTACCGCTGCAATGCCACCGTAAAGAGCGCTGCGCAAATATAAGTCTGCGTTCCTATGCTTTTTTGCCACGTTTTTGTGGTGCCTACAGCCTCACTGAGGGGAACTCCAATGACCAACCCAACCCGTAACATCGACGATATGCTCGAAGAGAGCCGCTGGTGTGCAGCCACGCAGGATTTGCGTGACATCGACTGTGCCTTTGATGCAGTAGCTCAAGTAGCTTACGAAAAAGTATTTGGGCCAACGCTATTGATAACGAAAGGGGAATTTTTTGAGCAACTCATCCCGAAAAGTCTGCACGACTGTCCCGCATTCTTGATTTGGCTGCCTCGTGTATTTTCAAGGAGCATATTCGAATTGGCCTATGCCTCGCCGACCCTTGGCGAACGGACGACGGCGAACCTGACTAAACGCGACCTGGTCTTCAAATGGACCACAGCTGACCTGGCTTTCACATCATTCCTGGACCCCCTTCGTCAAAGTATGATGGAGCAGCATGACAACGGCGCTATCTCCGTCATTTTCGCCACGGACACCCACACCGCCATCACAGCACTGCCGATTGACGTAGAGTTTCTGGAGTACTTGGTCTATAAGGATTACTCATGCGGGCTCAACTATGCCCCTTCCTACTATTACAGCAGGGACCAGTTGAAGGCTGCCACCATGCGCAAGCGTGACCCTGATGAATTTGAGTTTGATGACGCAGGCCGCAAAGTCGTCCTGCTAAAGTCCCGAAGAGTAGTGCCTTCTGACTACCGGGCGTGGTGACCTTGGCAGTATGCCCAAAGAGCCCGCAACAGCGGGCTCTTTTTCTTCCAGCCACAAACTGGGGAGAGTCGATGCCGAATGTAGAGAAAGCAAGTGCATCCGGCGCGAAGCCCGTGTGGATCAGCTCCTCGGCCCACCGGTGGTCCACCACATCAGGCGAGCCAGGCACGAAACCGCGTTTCAAACACGTGGCCACACCTCAGGGCGGCCGGCAGGCGGCGTGGCAGTATTAAGCTGCCCCTGCCCTTCCCTACTTCTCCTTAAAGCAGTTGCCTGCCTGGCGTGACGCGATACTCCATGAAATTTCCCCGGCGTCCATGCGTGGGGCGTCGGCGAAATGCCGCCTCGGCTCAAGAGGCGACGGTATCGCGTCACCAGGTCAATTGCGACTGGATGGCCCATTCGGACTCATCGATAGCTTCTGAAAACCCGCAATGCAGGTGCTTTCCTTCGTCAATAGCCATGCGCTCGGCCATGTCGCGCACGGCCCGGTCTTCGTGCAAAAGCTCCCCCAGTGCGCGCTGACTGAGCCGAAGCCGGAGTTCAGCGGCTGTTTCAAGACCTTTCTCAAGAGAGCCGACGAATTCCCGGGGCCATGCCAAGGGCAGCGCGAACATGCGTCCGTTCATCAGGTTCTCGATGGCCAGCGGACATACCCCCGCACCAGCCCAGCCGTCGTAGGCTTGACGAAAGCGCACGTCGTCGGTCTTCAGTGCGATAAGGGCCAGTTCAACGTCCGACTGCACGACGACAACGAACGCGTCTGCCTCTTCGTCTGCAAGCCTCAAGCGCTCCACCCAGTACTGGCATTTGTTGTCTTGCAATGAGTGAAAAAGCTCGGGGGTGACGGTATTGCGCAGCCAAATCTGCCGGTCCTGAAGCAGCTCGGGTGGCACATATGCCATGACTTTGCCGAGCCGCCCTACTCCGGCCGATTCCATCAAGCACGCCGAGATGCCGGGCGCCTGGGCGTACGGCCTGCTGGTTTTTGTCAGTGGCGCCGCTGGTGGCGCATTCTCAGAAGCGTTCTGGTCAAAACTGAAAATATCCAGAATACGAACTGAAACGCCGCCCCAGGCCTGCGGGTCTTCCCCCGTCTCTTCGACCGCCCGCATGCGGGCCTGCAGTTCAGACCATGGCTCCATGCGAGCCGGGTTGAAATACGTGCTCGCTTCCGACGCCTGCAGGTGGAGCACGGTGTCTTCATCAAGCGGATAGCCGGTCAGCGTCAATAGACCCGCGCATTCGTAGATAACGAGGACGCAACCCTTTTCAGCGGCAAGATGGATATAACTGTTGACCCTATCCGCACGGAACTCCACGCCTTGGCAAAGAAAGGCGTCCGGCGACTGGGTTCTTCCATCATTGGCGGTAAATGCCTGGCTCGCGATTTGAATATAGCTCGCGCGCTCCCAAGGATTGTCCGTATAACCGGCGCAGGGCCCCAATCCGGACTGCACAAGTTTAGAAATAGCACGCTCCATGTTGTCTGGCAGGCGGATGTACCAGACCGGGTACTTTCCCAATGCGGCGGGAAACAGCGCTGGAACATCGGCGCCTTTGAAACAATACAGGGACGGTGTATCTGGCGTCTGTTTGGCGTGGCGTTCAATCTCAGCCATGACGCCGCCATAAGGCGGCAGGTCAGCCAGCGCCAAGCAAGGCGGTACGCCGGTTCGTTCCAATAGACTGTTGACCTGCTCTTGGGTCACGGCCTCGCGAAATCCGTACACATTGACGGGAGAATCCAGCTCGGCTTCGCGGGCCGAATCGATGGCGAAATGGTCTGAACTGGCTGCGGCAAGGGCCGTTGACGAATGAGGGGAAGGGGACATGGGTAGGCTTTCAAGGGTTGGTTGAACAGCCTATAGAGGAAGTGTTTATTCCTTTTGCGTTGATTGCCCTTCCAAATGCAAAAAAACCGGCAAATATCTTTGCGCAGAAGTAGCTCACCTCGATCCAGACGAAGTTGCCCAGCTGCCAGCCCTGTCTGAAGAGTCTGTTAGCGGCTTGACTGCCATGGTGGAATTTTTGTCGCATCGGCACAGGCGCCAAATCAGCGTACTGCCCGGAGCCAGCCGCCTGCTCGGCGGTGACGTGTCTGTCAGGGCGATGGCGCCCAAAGCGCGGAAGCTGACGCAGTGCCTTTGGGCGGCACCTGCCATTGGAGTGCTTGCGTGCCGGGTGTGCCAGGTATTTCTTATCTCCAACGCAGAAAAAAATACTAAAGAGAAGAAGGCTATCCATCCAGAAGATGAGGGCCTTCACCCGGCACACCTGACTCACGACGCACACCCTTGAGGATGCGGGCCTGCAAGGCAAAGAACTTTTGAGTCCTTGCCTTGGTTTTTGCCGTTTCCGTCTAATCAAAACCATAGGAGGCAGGTATGCACCAGCTCACTTCGCTACGCCTAGGCAGTTCCGCCCAGGCAGATATTGCACATGCGCCGCTGCTGGCCGGCAACCCGGGTCCGGGTCTCGGCCAGGTCTGGCACATGGCTTTTCAGCCTTTTCCAGAACTGCACAACGCTCACCTCCTGCATCGCGCCGGCCGAACACCAGGCCCTGTAGTGCTCGAAGACGCGCTCTTTGGGCGTTGCACAGTCCCTGAGGGTCCGCACCTCGCAGTCCTCCATCCACGCCAGGATGGAATTCGTTTCGGCCTTGACGTCGTGCAGCTTGGCGGCCATGGCAGCGGGCATTGCCGGGTCAAAGCAGCCGCGCCGCTCCAGACGGACCAGGCCCTGCAGCGCCCAGACCAGCACCCCGGCCAGCTCTCTAGCAATGATGGCCTGGGCCAGCAGCGGGTCGCGGGCATGCTCGGCAATCACGACATTGAACGGCACCACGTCCCAGCGGCGCCAAAAGCCCACGCTGTGGTCGGTGATGACGGGCAGCTGGTTGCCCAGCACTAGCCATTTGCCTCTGACATGCACGCTCACCGGGTCGCGAAATTTTCGGTCTATCAAGATGCGCTCGCCGGCAATCATCGATTTGAGGAGTTGCTCGTCAATGGGCCGCCGGGCAACCTCGTCAACAACGATGAGGCTAGCGCCAACCAGCGCCGATAGCTGAAACCCCGCCAGCTTGTCCAGCGCCATGGCCGCGATGCGGCCGTGAAGTGCCTGCACGATGTTCACCAGGACGCCCTTGCCGTTGGCTCCCTCCCCCAGCCAGAACTGGGCTCGCTGGTAACGCGCATCAGGCGTCAAGGTGTAGCCGACGTACTCCTGAACGCGCGAGCGCACGGCAGCATCGGGCAAAACCATGTCCAAAAATGCAAGAAATTTGTCCGGGCTAGGACCCTCGGGCGCGAAATCGCATTCCAACGCATGCGTCAAGCCCAGTTCCGGCTGCGCAGGGCGAAGTACCAGTTCGCCTGCTTCGAGGTGCACATAGCCATTGCGCGCGGGGATGACCACCCGGCTGGTCATCAGGGGCAGAGTTGGCGCAAAAAGGCAGGCTGCTCGAAAGGCCTTTCGGGCGTTGTCGGCGCTGGCCCAGTCGGCATTTTGGGCCACCAGCCACAAATAGGCCGCGCGCTCGGCCTCCTTTTCATCCTGAGGTGACCAGTGCGTGCCTGTCCAGCCGAACAAAAGCGCCTGGTCGGAGGCGATGGAGCCTGTGCCGACCGCATGGCTGGCATACAGATGCGGCCGAAAGGAAGGGCGTTTGGTCCTGCTCATGCTTCAGCCCGGCAAACTTTTTCCGTGCGGCTGGCGCCTCCGATTGCCGCGTTTTCGGCCTTTACCGCCGTTACCGCCGTTACCGCCCTTGGCACTAGCAGGGCACCCTGCAAAGGCCATCGCGGCGCGGCGGCGTCAAGGGCGCGCTGCAGTCCTTTAGGGGTAGTTTGTCCACTGCATCCAGGGGCCGCAGCCAGCTCGTCGAGCTTGAGAAGTTTGTCCATATTTTTTTTCCATTCCGGTAGTCAAATCAGATAAATGGGCCTGGGCCTGACCGGTCGCGCCGCCTCGGTGCCAGCTCAAGGCGCGTATCGGCCCGAGCTGATCCATTTAGGGAGTCGGTTTAAATATTTCCCAGACCTGAACAAAAAGATGGGAAAAAAAATCGGACGCGCCTGAAAAACACCCCAAGGCTGCAGCTTGTAGAAGCCTCAGTTCAAAGGCAGCCATGGTCCGATGCCCCGGACTTTTCCTGGGCAGCGCCATGCTGCGGCAGTCGAAAAAAACGGGCCCGAAGGCCCGTTTTCATCAATAAAAATCAATATTTTCTTTAAAACACATCATTGGTGCGACTCGCCCCATCCAGATGAGTCCCTGTGCCCTGCCATAGCCTCGAGCTCGTTTTCAACATGAAGCACTGCAGCACGCTGCAGCCAGCGGACAGTTTCTGGCAGCTCGTGCAGGCCAAAGACGTCTTGGGCCGACGTCTGGGCATACATCGCCACCAGCACTTTCTTGACTTCCAGTGGCAGCCGCACCATCTCCCCGGGTAGGGAGGCACGCATCTGCGGGTCGTCCTGCATCACGCGTATGGCGCGGTCTATCAGCTGCTCCTCGGACTCGCAGGGAAATGCGAAATCAGAGATTCGAATGCTGCCCGAGACGAGTTTGACGACGATGGCCGGAACGCCCAGATACCTGGCGCAGCCCACTGCGAAATCGTGGCTTATGTCCTCAGGCCGACGAATGCCCTGGCGCAGCTGGGAAATGTAGCCGCAGGTCACGCCGACCTGCTTGGCCATCTCCTGGGGCTCCTGATGGCGACGACGCGCTTCATCGCACATCCAGCCCGTCAGTGCGCCGCCTTCGCTGCCGCACAGCCTCACCACCCGCTCAGCAGCCGTCTCAAGCTGCCCGCTATCGGCCATGCTTTGTGCGGCTTTTCCGCAAAGGGAATGGTTATGGCCCTGCTCACCTGCATTGACTTGGTTCATTTGGTTTATCCTTGATTTTCAACCATGCACATGCTGCATGTACTTCGTATAGCAACCCGCTTTTCATGGGGTGAGTGGACACGCATAGCCAAGTGAGCCGCGCCACTGGTTATCGGCGGATCCCCGGCAAACCAGGCCGCCTTGGCTTGGTTGACAGGCTTTTTGCCAATGGAAAATCATCTCGTTCTGGGACCAGAACACGATGATTTTCCGATCGCGAATTTAGGCATCGACGCCGGGTAAAAAAGAAGGCCGCATTGCTGCGGCCTCTTCAAATCAAGCTTTTTCCAGCTTTCTTTCACGAATCAGATTCGCTCCCCCTGGACGAGCCATTTCACTGGTCGCATGGCGGACGTCGAGACCGTGACACGAAACGCTACGCTGACCTCATCAATGACCTCTGATGCGCTGACCTCGGCAACGCCCACTCCGGGGATAAACGCCAGCTCGTAAATGCTGACATTGCGCGAAGGCTTGCCAATCAACGCAAATCTTGAAATCAACCGACCCAGTGTTGCCCTGACCTTGTAGACCTCGGGCTCGCCGTCAATGAGCCTTTGTATCAACTCAAGCGGGTCAATGGCAGACTGCGCAGCCACTGCCGCTTTGCTCACATGCGATGAACGCTGCAGCAATACCCCCAGCTGCGCCTGCCTTGCTTTTTGCTCTGCCCTGGCCTGGGAGAGGTCTTCGCGAAAAAACTCCTCCCCCACATCCGGGTCGAGCGCGAAGCGCTTGAGGCGCTGCAGGGTGATGTCAAGTTCACTCAACCGACTCCTCAACTGCGCTTCCTCCTTTGCCGGCCCTGCGGTGAGGCGCGCTTGCAGACGGGCATGAAACTCTGCCAGCACGGCCCCTGCAAACACTTCCCGAAAACACCACTCCAGCGCCTGGCGCGCCGCTGCCAGCGAAGAGTACCCCACGAAATGCTGGGGACCCCCGACCCGCTTGGCCTGCTCGCACTGTGGGCAATGGACACTGCACGATGTGTTCACGCTCTTGACCGACAAATTGGCGCGGCATATCCCGCAAGTTAACACCCCCGCCAATGCGTGGCGACCGCCGCCACGAATGGCCCGGCTCCTGGCAGGAGGGTTGCAAGCCGCCCACAGTTCGTCCGAGACGATACGCAAGCCTGGCCGTTCAAACTCCTGCTCGACGAGTTGCCTGCGCTTTTTCTTGGCTTTTGCTTTGCTATATCCGGAGCCATTCCAGACAAATATTCCCTTGTAAATGGCGTTCGCCAAAACGCGATGCACTGTTGCCGGGCGCCAGTAGGGCACCCCGCTGCAGCGGCGATAGCACGGGGGCAGGATCTCCAGCCCGTTGAGTTCAAGGGCGATTTTCGCGACTGATTTGCCCGACTTTCGCCATTCGAACATGGTGCGCAGCAGTTCCGCTTCTTTTTCCTCCACTTCCCAGGCCGTCCCCAACTCCCGGCCACTGGCGTCCTTGATGCGCACGCCCCGGTAGCCAAAGGGAGGCTGGGCAATTTGATAGCCGCGCTCGAGCTGCCCGACCATGCCGCGCACCACCTGCGATGCGGTGTTTTCAACTTGCTGCACCGCCGTCATGAGTTTGAATGACCACAGCATTTTCCAGTTCGGCTGGGCCGTGTCGATACCATCGCTCGTCACCACGCGCAGTCCTATGGAGTCGACCAGCGCCATGATTTTTGCGCCCTCTAACATGTCCCGGGCCGCCCGAGAAACATCGTCGATGAAAACGATATCGACCAGCTTGCTCTCGATGGCGTCCATCAGCCGCTGATAGGCCACCCGCTTGGCGCGCCCCTTGGCCGTGCCCGAAACGGCACAGTCGCTAAAGACCCAGCGCTCCTCTACTACAAGTTTTTCCTTGCCGGCCGTGTCACGGCAACGCCGCACTTGGTCTTCAATGCTGGTGGGGCGCTGCTCGTCGGTCGAGTAGCGGGCGTAAATGGCTGCGACTGGCATGTTTTTTCCGTTTCCGTGTCGTGAATGGTTTTCTGCGATGCCATGGCGATGTCTATCAAGAGCTCGATGAGCTCACTCAATTCGTCTTTCATGAAATTTCCTTTGTGTAATTACCTTGGCACTGCGTGTAGTCACCAGGAAAAAAACGGGGTGTTGGAATTGGTTAGATGCTGCGTTGGTCCGGCAATAGAGCCAGTGGTAGTGCCAGCTCGATGGAGTTGCGGGTCTGGAACGACCGCTTGGCGGGTGAGTGCTTATGCGTGGATCAACGGAGGTTTTTTTGACATGCCTATACGCTGCGTGCCAATCGGGCACGAAACCACGAGGACACCATGAAAATCACTATTCCAATTCAACGGGCATCGAGTTCGGCCGGTAGCCAAAGGCCACAGCCCGCGCTGTATTTCGGACGGCTCATGACCCCGGCGCAAGTCAATGCCGCCATGGCCTCCTACCCTGAGGCGGTCCGAAACGAACTCGCCGGGCACTGGACGCTGTGCGGTGACGTCTGCCCCAAGATGTTTGCAGGGCTGCAAGCCGCGCATGGCGAGCACGGCTTGCACGAACGCATCACGGCGTTCTCAACGCCGGCCGGTGGCAGCTACGCGGTCCTGATGCAGCAGCGCCAGGGATTCCAGCACCGTTTCCTGTTGCCTTTGTTTGAACCAAAGGTTGCAGCGTTTTTGGCCGCCATGGCCCGGGGAACGTTGGCTATTTCGCTGGCAAACAACGATGGGGCCGATGCGCTCGTGTGGCGCAGCCGCATCAAGGCTCCAGAACTGCTGGCGCTGCAGGTGCTTGCGATGCCGCTATCACAAGCCGTCCGGGAGCAAGTGGTGATGGAGTATTTCCGGGTGGTCAAGGATATGACCGAGCCGGCGCGGATACCGCCGGCCCCTCAGGGCGAGGCGGTGCATCACGTCAGCCTGACCATCCTGATGCCCGACGAAACGCTTAGGAAATGCGACAAGCGCCTGATGGGCTGTGGGATGATGGGCTGATGGGCTGACGCCCAAGCCACGGCGAATCGGCCGCGCAAGGACGCTCACGCAAAGCCGGCGCAGGGGCGCAGCGTGGCGAAATTGAGCTTTTGCGCGAAGCAGATTTCAGCGTTTTGAAAAAGCATTGGCGAAAGCTGGGGCCGCAAGCTTCGGCCCGGCATGACAAAGGAGCTGTGCATTGATTCGAAGGGCCCGGTTTGCGGGCCCTTTTTTTCGGCTTATGACGATAAGGGCATTTGCGCCTTGCGGGCAAGTCGCATTGGCCTTGCCTACTCGACGCGAACGATCCGCAGTTGCGTGGCATCCACTTCCTCCTCGCCGGTGGCATAAAAAACCCGTGCCCACCCTGCCCGCTTGGCCCGCCTGTCCACCACCAGCCGGCCCGTGCGCCCGTCGTCCGCAGCGACCAGGAACACGGGCGCGCCGGTCCCGGGCGCCTGGGCAGCACCCGCGGCGACTCTGGACCTGATCTGCACCGGCAAATCTTGTGGCGCCGGCGGCTCCTCGATGGGAGGGATCGGTTTTTCCGGGGAAGGCTCGCGCGCCAAGAGCGCCGTCTCGGGCCCACCGCCGGGCAGCGTCTGGCCGCGCTCCTGAAAAACCTCCGCCCTGGCGCGCTCGAGCACGATGGAGCCCGTCGGCTTGCCGGTGATCGCGCCGATGATGCGCCGGGCCTCGGTCACGCTGATGAACACGCTCTCCTCCGGCAAGGCGGCCACGATCTCTCTTGGGGTCTTGCCCCACTGGCGGTACAGGTCATAGAGCGCGCGCATGTCGGACGTGTCTAGGCGACAAGCGAGCTCGGGCGGGAAGTTGCCCGCCTGCCGAAAGGCGGCGACCTGGTAGTCCTTGAGCGCGCACAGCGCGGCAATGTCTTTGGTGCTGGCGCCTTCGGCCACTAACCGCGCGATAGCCGCGGCCAGGTCAGTGTTGGACAGGTCGGCGCGCTGCTGGTTCTCGACGAGCTGCTCGGCAAAGTCGCCTGGGCCGGCCGGGCGGATCACTGCGGGAATGTCGGGCACTTGTGCGAGCCGGGAGGCGCGCAGGCGGCGCGCGCCAAAGGCAAGCAGATAGCGTCCGTCCACGGGCGGGCGGACCACGATGGGTTGGACCACGCCATGGTCTCGGATGCTGTCGGCCATGCTTTGCAGCTCGGCCGCATCAAAGACGGTGCGCGGCTGGTGCGGGTCCTCGTCGATGTCCGCCAGGCGAAGGCGCAGCGCCTCGCCTGGCTGGGCAATGGCCGCGCGCAGGCTGACGCGAACCGACTCGGGCAGGCGGGCTTTTGGCTTGATGGAAATAACGGGCCGGGGGGCCTGCTGGGCTGAAAAGGGAAAAAGGTCGTCGTTGTTCATAAGTGGAAAGCCATCTGAGGCCAAGGGCCCATCTTATCGGGAGCGGCGCTCAGGACGCTGCGGATTTTTTCATTGGCATGGCAGGCAGCGGTGCATTTGACACCGTTCGTGCTTTCGGCGAACAGGACCGCACCCGAGGGTGCAGGAGCCTGACTGGGTTGTGTTGCACGGTGGAAACCCACCAGCAAGCCTTGCACCATGCAAGACTGCTGGCTTGCGGTCAACGTGGATCAAGCACCAAAGCCTTGCAAATGGGAAATCCAGCTTGTGCTGTGCCCTGCCCTGCAATTTCGCCGAAATGAAATCTCTACCCGGCCTGGGCGGCCAACACCTGCCGAGTCAATCTCAGTGTTCAATGAGGGCTGTGGGCATCGTCATCCACAATCAAGGCCATGCGCTCGCTTGCCATGCCAACCCCAGCTTCGTCAGCCGTGCAGGCAACTGGCCCTGCGCAGCGGCCGGCCGTGGTGCCCGCGCACGCGTGTGAGCAGGGGATCGATGCTGAGCAGCTCGAAGCCGCGCGCATCCGCCTGGAGCTGCTTTACGGCGAAGTTGCCGCCGACTGGCCCGGCTTCATCGCCCGGCCGGGACAGTACGAGATGATGCAAGCATGCCTGCTGACGTTCCTCTCGGCCAAGGCGCCTGAGGACGAAGAACGCAGCGGCAACCACCTGGCGTAACTGGAAGCGGACACCGGCACGGGCACGGGCAAGACGGTGGCTTACTGCCTGGCGGCCATCGTGGCGGCCGAGGTGCTCAAGAAAACCGTCATCGTCTCGACCGCCACCGTGGCACTGCAAAAGCAACTCATCCACAAGGACCTGCCGCGCTTGGCGAGCATCATTCCCGAGCTGACGTTCAACATCCTCAAGGGCCGGGCCCGCTACGTCTGCCAAAGCCGCCTGGAAGCCGTGATCGAGGGGGTGGCGCCCGGCAGCGAATTTGCGGGCGAACTGCAGGACCTCTTTGCCGACAGCCGCCGGCCTGCGACAAGCAACGTGCGCGACCGTCAAGCGGCCATGCGCTGGTACAAAGGCAGCGCAAAAAAACTCAACGCCGGCGCCTGGGATGGGGACATCGACTCCTTGGGGCAGCCGCCGGACCCGCAAGACTGGCGCGAAGTCCAGGCCAATGCCCACGCCTGCAACGGCGGGCAGTGCGAGCATTTTCGCAACTGCGCTTTTTTCAAGGCTCGGCGCCAGGCGGCTGGCGCTACCCTGCAGGTGGCCAACCACGCCCTGGTGCTCGCCACGCTGCAGACCGACAGCAGCCTGATCGATGCGGGCGCTACACTGTTTATGTTCGACGAGGCGCACCACCTGCCCGTCATCGCGGCCGAGCAGTTTTCCTACCGCGCGCGCCTGGGTGCGAGCAGCCGGCTGCTGACCGGCCTGCGTACGGTGGCGCTGCGCCATGCCAAAGCCCTGCCGGCCTCGACCCGGCCAGACCCGGTGGCCTTTGGCCAGCTTGTCACGGGCTGCACCGACCGGCTGGCCCTGCTTGAGCGCTACTGGCAGGACTCCCATCTCGTCAGCGCAAATCAAAGCGTCCACCGTTTCAGCGAAGGCCGGATTCCCGAGGACCTGGTTCCCGAGTGCGGGCAGCTGGTGAAGCTGCTTCGCGCCATCGGCTCGCAGATGGCTAGCATCGCGGCGGCCTTGAAAGAGCCCGACGACGCGAAGCCGCCTGCCCAGCGCGAGGCGCAAAGCCACGCCGGCGTCGAGCTCGGCGTATACCTGGCGCGCCTGGACACCCTGGACAAGCTGCTCAGTGCCTGGGCCACCCATGACCGGGTGCCGTGGGCCAAATGGATCGAGTGGGCCGAGGACGCATCCGGTACCGCGCCGGACGCCTGGCTGTGCGCCAGCCCGATGACGCCGGCGCAGGTGCTGTCGAAGCACCTGTGGAGCCAGGTCAGCGCCGCCGTCTGCACCTCGGCCACCTTGACCGCCTGCGGCAGCTTTGATTTTTTTGACCGTCTGAGCGGCATGAACCGTTTCCCCAGGCGCCGCTGCTTGGCGGTGGCGTCGCCCTTTGACTACGCCACGCAGGGCGAGCTGCGCATCGCGCCCATGACGCATTCGCCCAAAAGCGCGGGGTTTTCCGATGAGCTGTGCGACAAGCTGCCGGGCCTGCTGCGTGAGCATCCCCATGGCCAGCTGGTGCTGTTTGTCAACAGCGGTTGAATATTGATACAGTTTTGAAGAGGCAGCGACTCAATACTGATACACCCAACGTATTTCACCCCGGCTCAGCGGGCCTCGTGCAGGAAGGGCGTAGCCCGACCGTAACGAGGCCCGCTGGGCCGCCGTTTCATCCGATCTGGCTCCTTTCTACGGCATGCACCATACCTGCCTGGCGCTGGTGCTTGAGCCGGTAGCTCTCGCCGGCAATGGGCACGATGTGGGCGTGGTGCAGCAAGCGGTCAAGCAGCGCCGCCGTCAACGTTGCATCCTGCGCAAACGTGGTGTCCCACTGCCCAAAGGGCAGGTTGCTCGTCACGATCAGGCTGCCCTTTTCATACAGTGCAGCGATCACCTGGAAGAACAGGTTGGCCTGCTCGCGGTTCATCGGCAAATAGCCGATCTCGTCGATGATGAGCAGCCGGTAGGCCTTGATCGTGCGGTTCATGACACTTTTCAAGTTGTTCTGCAGGTAGGCCGTGGTCAGCACCAGCAGCAGATCAGCGGCCGTCATGAAGCGCGTCTTGATGCCGGCCTGCGCCGCCCGGTAGCCCAGCGCAATGGCCAGATGCGTCTTTCCAACACCGCTGGGGCCGATCAGTACGACGTTTTCACGCCGCTCCACAAAGCCCAAGCCAGCGAGATCCTCCACCTGGCTTTTCTTGACTCCCTTGGCAAAGTCATAGCTGAAGTCGTCCAGGGTTTTGATGACGGGAAAGCCTGCCAGACGCGTCATCATGGTTTGCTTTCGGACCTTTCTCCCGGCCGCTTCCTCCTTGAGCAGCCCTTCGAGAAAGTCGCTGTAGCCCGTGTCGGTTTTGGCCGCGTGCTGCGCGGCCGCACCGTAACCCTGCGCGACACAAGGCAGTGACAGCGTCTCGCACAGCAGCGTTATTCGTTCATGTTGCAAATTCATGCTTCGGCCCCTTGCGCGATCTGGCTCAGCAGCTGCTCATACACTGCCAGCGGGTGCTGTATCGGCAACGCCTGAGCCATGTGTCCGGTCACGGCCGCTGGGCGCACCAGATGGGCTGGCGCGCCTGGTGGGACTATGGCTGTCGCCTGCGCTGGGCGGGCCGCAGCCATGTCGCCGCGCCAAGGCGCCGCCATCGGCTGCAAGGAGGGGCGCTCTTGCCTCAAGCGAGCTGACGGCTGCACGCCCGTGGTGCCATGCACACGGTCGTTTGCCACCTCTGCCAGCCACCGTGCGACTTCGATGTTGGCCGTGACCACATCGAGTTGCAGGCCAGCGTGCTTCAGGCGGCTGGTCAGGGGCACGTAGAACGAGCGGCGCAAGTAGCCGTTGAAACGCTCGACCTTGCCTTTGGTTTTGGCCCGGTACGGCCGGCACAACTTGATGACAAACCCGCAGTGGCGCGCGTAGTCCAGAAACCCGGCGTGGTAGCGGTGCTGGCCCTCGCCATGGCTGTCGCGTTCGAGCACGACCGTCTTCATGTTGTCGTAGAGAACGCGCCTGGGCACGCCGCCGAACGCTTCAAAAGCCCGCTCATGACAGGCCACGAGCGTTTGCACTTTCATGTCGCTGACGAATTGGACGTAGCTGGCCCGGCTGTACCCCAGCGTCGCGCAAAAGGCGTACAGCGGGTTGGCGCCTTTCCTGAATTCGACCCAGTCCACCTGCAGCTGCTCGCCCGGCGCAGTCTCGAAACGCACCACGGGATCGACAGCCTGCAGGGGCTTGAGCGTGCGCAGAAAGGCACACAGCTGGGTTTGCCCACCCAGGTAGCCGCGCCCTGCAATCTCGCGCAGCAGCACCGTTGCCGGTATCCACAAAGGCTTGGCCGACTCTTGGCGTGCGCGCAGGTAGGCTTCGTATGCCTCAAGCTTTGTGGTCCGCTGGACCTTGCGCACATATTTTGGCGCGTCGCCCTCGGCCAGCTGTCGCCGCACCGTATTGACCGCGCAGCCCACTTCCCTGGCAATCTGCCTCAGGCTCAAACCGTGCTTTTTAACTGACCTTACGCAGCCGCCTGAAATTTCTGAAGCTGGTCAAAAGCGCTGCGGGTGGCATTGATGAGAAGTTTGAACCTTAAAGCGAAGGAGTTGATCTTGCTTTTAACGCTCAAGCATTCGAGCTTGAAGACGGCATAAATCGCCATGAAGACGTGGTTGCTTTGGGTTCTCAACGTCTGCGTTGGGGATTTGGCCATGCCCGCATTGGACTTCAAGGATTTGTGAAACACCTCCACTTGCCACCGTTTTTTGTAGGTCGTGGTGATGGCGTCGTAGTCGCACGTGAGGTCGCTGCAAACCAGGTGCAATGTGCCGGTGCTGCTGTCTTTGTTTTTAAAGACCTGGCGGACCAAACGGACTGCTCTGGCAGACCCCTTGAGCCAGCCTTGCACCGTGCATTGCTCTGAAAATTCCAGCTCGTCTACGCGCACGAAGCGCTTTTTCTTCCAGTCCTCCTGGCTCAACGCCACCAGCCGGTTGTCCTTCAGGGCTGCGATGAAGTGCTTACCCCGGCTCGTAATGAAATCAAAATTCTCCTCGGAGGAAAACCAGCTGTCCATCAGCACGAAACGAAATCGCAAGGCGTTTTGCAGGCAGGCATGGATCATCTCGCGCATCATTTCGTTTTTTGTTTTCTCACTTTTGCGTTTGACTTGGCGGCTCGCAACGTCGCATTGAAGAGGCTTTTGCACCAACTCGAACGCCACCGGAATAGACCTGCCGCCGCAGTGGTACAGCGCGTTGAGCAGGTTGATGCCCTTGACCGTGCGACCACTGCAATGATCGTAATGCCAGCAGATCAAGTCACTCTCGTCCGTCCAGGCTTTTTCCTGGATGGTGTCGTCAAAAATCAGCACGCCTTCAGCCGTTTGCACTTCCCGCACCATCGCCTTGACTTGCCGCCACAAGTCCTTAGACGTGTAGTCCTGCCCGGATAAAAACCTGGTAATCCGGTCGTGGCTGACATCGCCCTGCACCATGGCCGAAAGCCCTGTCGCTGTTGTCGCGCCAAAGCTGCTCAGCAGGTAATCCGTGTACAACTCCAGTTCAGAATTTTTCATGCGCGTAGGCTAACAGGACAGGCGGCTGCGTAAGGTCAGTTTTTAAGTAACTCGATTTCCACAAACACCTCTTTGGTTATCACGGCTGCCCCAAAAAGACAGCCATCTTCTCAAAATAGGTGTGTCAGTTTTAAACCGCTGCCTGTGTCAATTTACATCCGCTGGTGACACTGTTCACCTCCAGGCGGCAGATGCAGGCCTGCTACGCCGCCCTGCCCCAGGATCTGGTGGACCAGGTGCTGGTCCAGGGCGTGCGCTCACGCACCGAGCTGCTCAGGGAACACGGCCGGCGCGTCAAGGCCGGCGCGCGCTCCATCATCTTTGGCCTGCAGTCCTTTGGCGAAGGCATCGACCTGCCGGGCCGGCTGTGCGAGCATGTCGTCATTGACAAGCTGCCGTTCACGCCGCCGAGCTCGCCGGTCGAGGAAGCGCTGGCCGAGTGGCTGAGCGGACAGGGACGCGACCCCTTCAACGAGCTGTCCGTGCCCCGGGCGGCCATGAAGCTGGCGCAGTGGGCCGGGCGCGGCGTGCGCACGGAGACGGACTGGGCGGTGATCACCGTGTGCGACACCCGTTTGACCACCATGCGCTACGGTCAGGCGATCCTGGCCGGGCTGCCACCGTTTCCAGTGGTACAACCGTAAGCAACTGGCTAAAACTTTTTTGAGAGGGCTTGGTTGACAACCTACCCATTTTTTATGGCTGTATCGTTTTCAGACGATGAAATAATTAATCTCAAGCATTACTTCGCTCGTATTAGCTTTGGTCTTAGCTTTTTCTGCACATGAACCGTGTCATCTTTGACGACAAACATGGTCAAGAAACCGACATCGACCAGTTTGGTGAGTGCGTTCTTGATATTTCGCCGGAAACTGCTCAAAGAGTCACCTGACCGGCATAACTCATAAAGCTTTTCCACCTTGAACGGAATTGGATCTCTGTGGGAAGAATAAAACGAATGAAGAAACAGCGCGAGAGTTGCGCGAGTTCCAATGCTTTTACGAGTTTCCCATTCCAAAAGTGTGGTGGTGTCTTCCATGAACAGCATCGACACTGTAGGCTCGAATCGAACCATCCACCGAGCATTGCCTTTATCATCTGATGCAGTCCATGCATATTCACGAATTAACGATCCGCTGTACGCCGATTCACTATTGTTAGTGCTAATTTCTATCCCGGTCACTTTTAGACGTTCTATTGACTGTTTAGCGCGCCTGTATGAATCGGAGTGCATACGCCAGCCCATATCCTTTATCAGCTGGTAGCCAGTGAATAACACTGAGTCTGACATAGGCTGATTTCGGGCTAAGTTTATCAACGACATCCAAACCGTTAGATCATCCTGTTGGAGATCTTGACCTGTATAAGAAACATTGTAATTTGACAAGGAGGCAATGTGCAGTTTTGGCAAATACTCGCGCTTTTCCGTGTTCCTAACACTGAAAAGGCCTGATCTGATCAAAGGGTTTGGAACTCCACGGTTATCGTCATCCCACATCGGCAAAACAGTTTGCAGCATCCTCGCATCGATGACGCTGCGCTGTCTCATCAAGGCTTCTGTTGTCTTCCTTTTGAGAACTTCCATCGACGTAGCTGCATTTGGCTGGCGTGTGCGTGCAGGGCCTTTAGGCTTGGCCGATGCTTTCAAAACCGATTCAGACAGCATAGCAACAGTTGCAATTGAGTCTTTAGACTCAAGAAGCAACTCGATGTTATCGAAGTTGAGCTTTACAAAAGATGTTTGGTTGGTGCTCATGTAGGACTTTTTAATCTGCACCGATTACATGAGATGTAGCGTTAAAGGTCAAGCGTAACTATTAGCGGTACAACACGCTCTTGATCCCGCGTTCAGATTTATTGATACAAATTGCTTTGTAAATTTCATCATGCTGGTGTTTTGTCCACAGAGGTTTCAAGATTAGAAGAGATTAAGCAAAGACTACGGAAGACTAGGTTCTTCGCAAACCCATTGACTGTGCGGTTTACGACCGGTTTTCGATGATGTACCGCTATTAGCGGTACATCTTTACGCTAATAGCGATACGTCACAGCGCTACTAGCGGTACGTCATACCGCTAATAGTGGTGAATAGTTATTCACAGGCTCAATTGGCTATTTTTTTTATGCGAAATGCAACAGCCCTGGTACTAGCGGAACAACACGATTGGTAACTTCTCAATAACTCAAGGCAAGCCAGCCGCAGCAGCCTGGCGAATGAGAGTAGGCAGCGGCGGGATGGCATGGTTCAAAGACACCCGATCGAGCAGGTACAGCCAGAAAGACACACCGAGCTTGCGACAGGTTTTCTTCAGGCTGGCAAAGGTGTCCCGGCACTGGCGGCCCAGATCACTGCGCGTGCCCCCGCTGACCTTGCGCTTTTTCACGTAGTCCCGGATATCGGTTTCGCTGCCGTTGGTGTGCAGCGCGATGTCCGGGCGCTTCAAGACCAGCAGCAACTCACTTTTGCGCCGGTGCAGTCGCCCCAGCAAATCATCGAGCGTGTAGTAGCCCGTGCTTTGCGTGAACAAGGCATCAAAGCGCGCCTGCAGCGGCGCGACGTTGCCCGGCTCCGGTTGCCGCTTGTACGCCTTCAAATCAGCATACAAGTCCCAGAGCTGCCCGCGCACCCGCTCCTGGCTCTGGCGTTGGGCCTCATTGATGGGGATCAGCTTGTGGATGAGCCGCTCGGCATGAATCCAGCACAGCGCGTGCAGGCCCACCGCAAACTGCCTGGCCCCATCACTGACGATGGCCAAATCCGGGTTGAACCCCTTGTGCAGCAAACTGCCCAACAACGCCCCTTCGGTGGCCATGCGCACATGGCGCTCCCCGGTGATCTTCAGGCGCGCCAGGTGCTCGTGCCAGTCCTGCAGGGGGCGGCAGGACTGTGATGGCATCTGCTCGGGCGTCTGGGCCAGCTGCTCGCGT
Source organism: Polaromonas sp. CG9_12 (assembly GCA_000751355.1). GTDB lineage: Bacteria > Pseudomonadota > Gammaproteobacteria > Burkholderiales > Burkholderiaceae_C > Polaromonas. The sequence continues at coordinate 127,052 of CCJP01000004.1, forward strand.
ACCTGCGCACTCAGGCCTTGGGCCTGCATGTAGTCCAGCGCCACTTCATTGACGCGGGTCGTGATGGCGCCGGCATGCAGCTGCTCCAGGAAATTGATCCGGCTCTTGCTGGCCGTGCTGCCAAACCAGCCAAACAGCTCGTTGCCAATGTGCAGCACGTAGCCGTTCTTGCCCTGGTGGCGCGCGCCCGAGTCATCGACCGTGATGGCGCGGCCGACCTGCAGACCGGCCACCAGTATGTCGTCCTTTTCCGCATGGAACGGCTCTTTGCCGGCGCTGAGCAAGGCATCCATCTGGCCGGCCGAGATGTCAACACCCCATTGCCTCAATTGCTCCACCAGCAAGGGCTGCGTAACATGGCAGTGGTGGTGCTGGTGCAGTACGTAGCTGCGCAGTTGGGGGTCAAAGTGATGGCCCTGCACCGATAAAGGCAGTTGGCCTGTCAGCCAACTGCCGTCCGGGGTGCGCCAGGATTCCAGCCGGTAACGGATGTTGTGGGCTTTGATGAGCAGGCCCTGAACCACAAAGTCCCGGTAGCCTTTGAACCGGGCACCGGCAGGCACGGGCGTTGCCGGGGCGAGCACGCGTTCTTCGTGAATCTGCAGCGCTGCGGTTTTGCTTTGCTTGGCCGAGCCGGCTCGTTTGCTTTTCTCCTCGTCCTGTGGCGATGCGCCTTCGTCGTCGCCTTGCTCAGCGTTCTTGTTCTTGTCCGTGCCCTGATCCATTTTGCTGGATTTGAACTTCGGCTTGGCCTTTTGGCCTTTGAGCACGGCGATTTCATCGCGCAGCTGCCCGATTTCGTCTTGGGCGCGTTGCAGCGCCTCCAGCAGCCCGTCTATCCGCGCCACCAGCTTTTTCACCACCGGGGTCATCTCTTGCTCGTCAATAGGGGGGTCGGTGTTTTGCGGTTGCAATGGGGGCTTTGTCTGGGAACTGATTGGGCGTGGCTGCCAGTCTACACAGTCTGCTGATCCCTTGATCTGCGCTCTTGCCTTGAGTTATTGAGAAGTTACCACGATTGGACTGAAATGATCGATATTTTATTGTTGGCATTGGTACCATGAAGTTGAACAATCGTGTGGGAATTAGCATAAAAATGCAAAAAAGCATAGCGGAGCAACACGTTTTTACATGAACTACTAGCGGAACAACACGTATGAATGAACAGTTGTAGGTCTGTCCGCCTCAGGATGGACGCTTTAGGGCTAGATATAGGTGTTTTTTTGCTCTTGCAGGCATGAAAAGTCATGCTTCAAGTCGGAATACAAAAAACTTCTTACTCTCTGCTAGCCGACAGGCTACTAGCGAACCAACACGTTTTGACGTGCCAGTTCATTTTTTTGAGCCTTTCTGGTGAGAAGGTATCCTTCGGAGTAGAGAACATCAGCCTTCTAAGTCGTGTTGCTCCGCTAATAGTTTTGGTAGTAGAAAGATCAAAATTCTCGTATCTGTATGCAGGTAAGTGTTTAGCTGGAGAGACGTTGATGCCTATTGAAGAACTGTGAAAGAAAGCGCAGCACCAACTTTCACTTCCTCAATTTGGTTTTCTCAACCATGCTGATCAAGAGATTGTGGACAAGTTTTAACGGTTATGCAGATTCACTCAGGCGAATCGGCTGAAAGGTTAAAGCGCTCCCTTAGCTCACTGACTAGACGCTCACGCTCGGCCGGATCGGTCAACATCACTTCCATCACAACCTTACCCGAATCCCAATCTTTAATAGTTCCCCGGTGAGCGCCATTGATAACAATCTTGTGTTGCCGACTGATTTCTTTTTGCTTACGGGGCGTCTTTGTTTTTCGAGCCTCCCGTAGCCTAGTCAAATCGCGTGTGGAAAAATCCCCCGCTGCTACCTTTTGTGCAATGGTAATCAGCTCTGTTTCCGAAAAACCAGACGTCATTAGACTAAGCTCGTAGCCAGCAGTCAGCGTAAATTTGTCAGGAGTTTCTTTCAGCACTGACAAAATGCCAGGGGACAAGTTGAGTAGAGCCAGCGTTTTGTTAATAGTGGTTCTAGGTTTTCCAACAAGAGCTGCTATTTCGTCTTGCGTTCCCACCTCCCCTGCAGCTTGCAATTCCTGCCATGACAAAGCATCATCTAAGGGCGTGCCGCTTTGCCTTTCATCGTTTTCTGCATAGCTTAGACGGTAGAGATCGAAGTTGTTTTTTGCTGGTAACAACTTGATTTGTATGTGTGTTGCTCCATTTTGCAGCAATGCCTTTTTACGATAATGCCCGCCAATTAGGATATAAGAACCGGGATTTTCCCAATCGAGACAAGCCGGTGCCGGAGTCATTTGTCCATCAAGCCGTATAGAAGTTGCACGCTGGGTAACGACTGCAGGGTCGTACAGCTTGCGTGCGTTTCTGGGGTTGTCACGCACCTTAGTAATTTCTACGCTCAACACATCAAGCGCAAGCATTTCAACGGTTGATGAAAGACCATTTCCCTTTTCTAAAACGGGGACTGCGCTAGGAGGTAATCCAGAGGGTTTCGCACTGACGATTTGCTCTGCCTTTGCCCAGCGAGTATCACTGCTCTTGTCTGCGCTCTCCATAAACCCAACGGCACGGGCTGACATGTCAAATTTTCGTTTTGTCATTTGCGAACCTTGATTGTTCTGCTTAAACCAAGCAACTTGAGTGTTTCGTCTGCTAACGATTCAATTTCTTTTACTGCATCTTCACCATTTGAAACAGCATGGGCAGATGAACCCATAACCATTGATCGCGAATAAGCTTTACGATCACCCATCACGCATGGCATAACGGGAAACTCTTTATCTTTCTTAAGAACGTTCATCAAAGCTTTGTCATCGTTCATATGCATCCGGGTTGCATTGGCGACAACCCGTACAGGGTAATTAAGGCCCATTTCTTCCCTAGCTCTTCGCGCCAGGCGTTTTGCGTTTGGCAACGCAGCCATATCGAGCGGACTTAGTCGCGTTGGTATAAGCGCAAGATCAGATACAAGAAGCATGCCCCAAGTGGATTTGTTTTCAACCGACGGAGCGCAATCTGCAATGATTACGTCGTATTTATTGCTGAATTCCTTGATTTGCTGTATTACACGCTCTCCATATCGATGTCCAGACCAAACTTGTGCTTTCAATCCCTCGCCACCGTTTTCAGTAAGCCATTGCGATGCCGTCTCTTGTGGGTCTAGATCAGCCAGAAGCACACGAAATCCTCGAAGCCCAAGCGTCCCAGCAAGTTGGCAAGAAGTTGTGGTTTTGCCGCTGCCACCTTTCTCATTGAAAACACAAATCACCTTAGCTGCAATCGCTGTTTCACTCACAATTTTCTCCTTGAATGTTCTGCGCAGAACATAGTCTCATAAATATAAGAAGTTCACTAATATTGCAAATAGTGAACTATTCATTTTTAATATTCTATTGTTCTTTTTAAGAATTCGGGATTTTTTTATAAAAATATGTTATCTAGTGTTCTGCGCGGAACATCATGCTTAGAGAACGTTGTTGGTAGAGGCTGATTTTTGCTTTAGCGCACAGTTGCACCTTTCAGCAGATGACCTGCTTGTGGACAGTGTCCAGATGGTTCTCCATGCTGAGATCTAGGTTTTAACTAGGCTGTTGACGTAAGTGAAAAGTAGAATTTAGACCTTTTTGGATGGCATAGATAAAAGCAAGCTGCGTGAGGAGTGGATGGAAACTGGTTGTGGGCTTGAAGAACCCCTATCATTCGAATTGGATGCGAGATCCGTGAGTACCTTCTAGCCAACCCTTGGTTACTGGTGAAATAGGCCACGGCAGACGGCCGCAACGAAAGGATGCTGGACACCAAAAGGTGCTGAGCGAAGCGGCGATTTTAAAAGCGCTGCGTTTCATCGACGTCTAGGCGCCTGCGCCTGCGCCTTCGCCTTCGCGGACGCATATGCACTTTACTCGGCTGTTTGTCGATGCGATCGGGCTGCGTTCGGTCGAACTACTGTTACCCATGTCAATTAACAAACTAGTCCATTAAAAATGATTCGACGAACGTGACAAATGCTTTTGCTAGAGAGTGTTCTGCGCAGAACACTCTCTACAATATTGATATCCATAGCCAGTCACAGCTTCTTTGCTCATTGCAATTGACCTTGGCTGTATTAACCGCTGCGATACCAAGCTATATGAGCCAGTCAAGCAGGGCATTGGCATCTTATCTTTTGTCGGCCAGCAGCGCGCCCGTGATGCGCATGTTCTTCATCAAGGAAATCGCTTTCGTGATATCCACCGCTTGACATCCCGCCAAATTGAAACGCAGGCCAAGCCTAGTGTATCGGTCATTACGTAAATCTTGCAACCAAAACCACATGAGCGCGTTCCAACGCCTCTGCCACGACCGCGCCACAGGCGTGAATCCGTGCCACGGTACTGTCGATGCAAACATTCTTCAGGTCAGCATTGGTTGATACATGGGCCAACATGTTTCCCAGATATCAAACCGGTATCAAACAAGCAAACAACTTGAACATACTACTTCACTGACCTTACGCAGCCGCCTGTCCTGTTAGCCTACGCGCATGAAAAATTCTGAACTGGAGTTGTACACGGATTACCTGCTGAGCAGCTTTGGCGCGACAACAGCGACAGGGCTTTCGGCCATGGTGCAGGGCGATGTCAGCCACGACCGGATTACCAGGTTTTTATCCGGGCAGGACTACACGTCTAAGGACTTGTGGCGGCAAGTCAAGGCGATGGTGCGGGAAGTGCAAACGGCTGAAGGCGTGCTGATTTTTGACGACACCATCCAGGAAAAAGCCTGGACGGACGAGAGTGACTTGATCTGCTGGCATTACGATCATTGCAGTGGTCGCACGGTCAAGGGCATCAACCTGCTCAACGCGCTGTACCACTGCGGCGGCAGGTCTATTCCGGTGGCGTTCGAGTTGGTGCAAAAGCCTCTTCAATGCGACGTTGCGAGCCGCCAAGTCAAACGAAAAAGTGAGAAAACAAAAAACGAAATGATGCGCGAGATGATCCATGCCTGCCTGCAAAACGCCTTGCGATTTCGTTTCGTGCTGATGGACAGCTGGTTTTCCTCCGAGGAGAATTTTGATTTCATTACGAGCCGGGGTAAGCACTTCATCGCAGCCCTGAAGGACAACCGGCTGGTGGCGTTGAGCCAGGAGGACTGGAAGAAAAAGCGCTTCGTGCGCGTAGACGAGCTGGAATTTTCAGAGCAATGCACGGTGCAAGGCTGGCTCAAGGGGTCTGCCAGAGCAGTCCGTTTGGTCCGCCAGGTCTTTAAAAACAAAGACAGCAGCACCGGCACATTGCACCTGGTTTGCAGCGACCTCACGTGCGACTACGACGCCATCACCACGACCTACAAAAAACGGTGGCAAGTGGAGGTGTTTCACAAATCCTTGAAGTCCAATGCGGGCATGGCCAAATCCCCAACGCAGACGTTGAGAACCCAAAGCAACCACGTCTTCATGGCGATTTATGCCGTCTTCAAGCTCGAATGCTTGAGCGTTAAAAGCAAGATCAACTCCTTCGCTTTAAGGTTCAAACTTCTCATCAATGCCACCCGCAGCGCTTTTGACCAGCTTCAGAAATTTCAGGCGGCTGCGTAAGGTCAGTACTTCAGTGCCAAAGCCTGTTTGGCAAGAGACGCTACTAGCGCGCAAGCGCGCAAAATCCACAGCACTGCCTTCACAAATTGACGACAAGTGCCCTGGGCCAAGGGAACATCGAGGCAATGATCGTGACCGCCTTGCGGCAGCTCCCTTACGACAGGGTGCTGCGAAACTGCGCTACCCAGGACAGAGCGCGCGCCAGATTTAATGCGGGGAGATGTGCTGCAAGAACGCCATGAACATACGGCATCCGGCGACCGGCAGATGCGCGAGCGCAGCGGTCTGTTTCACCGTGCTCGTACTGCAGCTACAGCAAAAGGCGGTACGCCAGCATCGGGTATGGCTTTTGAACCCACTCATCTGGAGCCAGTGCCGGACAGGTTTCTCAAGGTAGTGGTCAGCAGCTCGATCAAGCACAAGCCCAACGTCCTTAACCAATAAATTATGAAACGCATACGCGACCGGGAAGGCGAGGGTGCCTAGATGTCAAGTGAAATGCAGCACTTCTCGCATGGCCGCTTTGCTCAATGTGATGGCGTTAAGAAGGTTGTGACACGAATCGGTGGCGAAAGGAGGAGATGAGTTTGGCTGCTAGCACGTCATCGAACCAGCCTGTGACCTTGTCCAATGGCTGCGGGGTTTCACTGGCGAGGTCCGCGAAGTTATCGAAGAGGCGCCAAAGCGCGAGTTGGCGCTCGTCGTACGCGGTTTTTCAGGCTACAAAAATTTTTCCAGGGTTCAAGCGCTTTGCTTTGTGAAACCCGTCCACACGGGCAAGCGCGCCCCGCATGTTCCGGCGCCTTGCTACGGTGAGCGCGCCGTTAATACCTTCATGGTACGACGTGACGGACTCATAAACGCACTTCATTCCACAGAAACGCGAGCGCATTCGCATTTGACCAAATCTTGGGCAACAGTACACAAACAGGTGCGGGCCCTGGGCCGGTCTACAAAACGAGAGCACGAACGCGGGGAGAAGGGGTCTATAGCTTGCCGGTCTACGAGATGGGCGGCAGCGAGCGCGGGGACTGTTTTGCGGGTCGCCAGAACGGGCCAGTCGGACTCAAGGCAATGTTGTAGGCGGAAAAGCCATTGGCCGGGCTGCTGGCGCCTGGCCAGGCAAGCGCTTGTCGGCGTTGAGGTTTTTCATGTGGTGCGGGTCGGCAGGTGTTTTGACCGCCCGATTTTACCCTGAGATAATAAGCGTTATCTTAGGGTAATGAGGTAGGAAATGTTGTCGGATCCGTTCATTCACATAAAACCGTACCCAGATTTCACATAAAAATGTACCTGCGTAGACGAAGGGAACCCGCGAGGTGTCATATCCTCCTCGGCCAAGATGCCTGGACGTGAGTAAAAACCTAAAACGGTCAGTCCCGAGGCAAGAAGGCGGCGCTCAGCTGCCTGGCGCGCTTGAGGTCGTCTGCATGCAGGTAGATCGACGTGGTCGAGATCGAGGCATGGCGCAAGTTGTCGCGTACGGTGATGAGCTCGGCACCACTGCCGAGCGCATGGGTTGCGTGGGTGTGGCGCAGCCAGTGGGGTGAGGCCTTGCGCAGTTTGTCTGCCAGGCTTGGGTGGTCCGTTTCCACCAGTGCGGCGGCTTGTTTGAAAAACCTCCCCAGCAGCTCGCGCAGTCGCGTGTCCGTGATGCCGCTCGTTTGGCCATGCCGCAAGTTGCCAATCATTGGAGTGTCCGGCTTCCAAAGCAACGGTGTCGTGGGCAGGCCGCGCTGACTGAGGTACCGGTTCAGTGCCGAGCGGGCCAGGGGCGGCAGGGCCACTTTTCCGGCCTTGCCGCCTTTGCCCACGAGGGCAAGCCAATGGTCATCATGGCTGTCTGTTTGCACACTGCGCAGCGTGGCGTGGACCAGCTCACTGGCGCGTAGGCCGGTGGCGTACCCGAAGTCCAGGATAAAGCGCAAGCGCTGGGCCGCTGGCACCGTCCACCCATACGACCACTTCAGGCCATCGGCGAGGGCCCGGACCAGCGCCCATTGCCCTTCGGAGAACACATGGCTGGTGTCCATGGGAGCGCTGTTGGATGCGCCCCGAACTTTCACCCCCGAAAAAGGGTTGGCCAGCAGGTAGCCTTGCGCCATCAGCCAGCCAAACAGCGCGCCCAGAACCGACAGTGCATACGCAATGGACCGGACAGACAAAGGGCCGGCAAAGGGCTTCCAGCCGGGCGACGCCCGGCTTTGCGATGGACCGATCCAGCGTCCGGCTGGATGCGGACGGCGAAGAAACGCCCGATAGGCTACGGCATCTTCCACCGTCAGGGACGACAGGGCTCTGCCGCGCTCGAAGATGGTCCACAGGATCAGGCGCTCGGCTTCCTTGCGGTAGGCGCGGTGCGTTGCCGTTGATTCGTGCAGGGAAAGCCAGGTTTGGACAGCGGCGTAGTCGTTGTCCGCGTCCAGGGTGCAGGCGCTTTTGGGTGAACGAAAGGTGCCCTGCGTGCCATCGAGCTGCTGCGGAAGGTGCAAGACTTCCCAGGGAACCACACCGGTGGCAGGCTGCAGGGGTGGCAAGGCCCGGGCTCGCTCAGCCAATTGGGAATGGCTGTCGAAAAAGGCTTCGATGTGTTTGGCGCCGGCCGCACCGAGCCCGGCAATTCCTGTCCACCACAAGCGCCGCCACGCGATTCGAACGCTCAGATCCGCCAGGGTTGTGATGCCGCCTGCGAGAAGCGCGCGGGCCATGCGAGGCGCAAGCCACTTGTGCACGTCGTCAGTCACCCGAGGAAAAACGACCGGGGCGTGCCGCAAGTCCTCCACGGCCTGGAGCACCGCCTTGGCCCACTTCTCCCGTTCGCTGTCGGGATGGTTGAGCAGCTCTGCCAGGTCCGGGCGATGGCGGGTTTGTGCCCAACAGGCCAATTGGCGCCGAATGTCACGGATTACGCGCCGGGACGAGGCATCGCTGGCGCCCAACCGTTGCAGGTAGCGCGCAACTGCTTGCGCAGACGACAAGCCTGCATACCAGGCACGCAGAGCGGCCAGCTGGTCCGCTCTGGGAAACCCATCGGGATCGCTGCCTTGGAGGGCAGGATTGGGCACGCTCTGATTTTTCACAAAAGCCAGTTTAGTCCAATAAAGCAACTATTACGATAAGATTAATTATCGCAATACATGGCTTTTTTATCGATCACCCCGGCACTTCTTGAGGGCCCAAAGGCCGGTTTATCTTGAAGTCATGCCGTCCGCAAGCAACGCCGCTGCCTGTGACGCCATCGCTTTAAGCACCCACTGCGGCATCGGCCTGTTGCAAATTTTCATAACGTTTGACCGCGTACTTCAGGTGGCGCACGGCATGGCACGGGGAGGGCCCCGTGGCGGCCAGTGGCAGATCCAAGCACCGGGCCACGAAAGCGCGACCGGCGCATGGCGCCTGCGGCCAAGGGAAAATGGCAAACCAGCGCTTTGGGGTGCCTGCAAGCAGCCGATGCCGCTTGCCATCGCGCAACCCGTCGGGCATGGGTCCTGCGCCGCTGGTCCATTCGGCGGTGTCGCCGTGAAACCAGAGGCAGGGCGGCGCGCAGGCGCTGCGCAGTTGCTCAAGACGATGCGCTGCGCCTGCGCGGCTGGCGGCTTGCCGCTCGCTTTTGGTCTGCCGTGCGACAAGCCGCCAGCAGGGCTTGCCTAAACGCTCGACGCAAAGCACCAGCCGGCCCTCCTGGTCGATGCCCAGGCTCCAGTCGGGCAGGGCGCGTGTGCCCAGGATGCCCTTGCCAATCATCGCCAGGCGGGGGGCGCTGTCCAGCGCGGCCGCCTGGGCCGCATGACGCCAAAAGTCCAGCAGGGCGATGGCGCTGATCCACCGGGTCATCCATTCCTGGGCGGTATCTGCCTGTGGCAGAAAAGTCTTTCTTCTGGTGGATTGACCCGTCAATTCTGGAACGCCCGGGACGCTGACCCAGCGAAAAGGCCTGAAGGTCAACCAGTTTTCCAGCTTGAGATCCCAAAAGCAGGTTTGCCACCAGATCAGCAGCGCCCACGCCCGCCGCGCGTCTTTGCCCCCTGCCGTGATCAGGGCCTGGACAGCCTGGGTGTCGTCCGCCCGGACAAACTTGGCGATCCAGCGGCGTGCGCCTTTCAGAATATGGTGCTTGAGGTAACGGCTGATGGCCTTGAAGTCCCCAAGAGCGGTTTGTTGGTAGGAGTAGGGACTGCTGGGGCGCCCCTCAAGCCATGGGCTGCCATCGCCTTGCAGACCCGGCTCACACATCCTGGTCGAGCCAAACGTCATGACCGCCACGGTGGAGGGATCCCATGGCGACGCATCAGACGCTGCCGCCCAGCGGGGAATGGCACCGGGCAAGTCCAGTGTGATTTTTAGCTGTGCCACCCGCTGCGTGAACCGCGCCAGTGACACGGTGGAGACGGGCGGATTTTGCGGTCCGAGCCAGCAGCGAGACCCCGCCTGCATGAGCCAGTCGGCCACTTCTCCCAGCGCCCGGTCCCGTTCTGGACAGAGTTTGGGCGACCTCGCCACGGCAAACGCCATCAAGGCCGCACCGCAGCGGCAGGTGCTCGGGGGCGTGGCGTTGTCATGGAAGACCAAGGTGTTTGACATCGCCCCGCAGCAAATGCGGCTGCTCAGTTTGACCCCATGCACCGGACAGCAATCCAGACCGTCAAAGGAAAACAGCACCGAATGAAACCCTTCGCGCAGGCAGTCTGGACAGGCTGCAAAGCCGCCAAAGAAGGGCCACACTGCACGCGCAAACTGGGCGACGCAGGCGTGGTGAAACGTTTCCAACGGCTCCCCCAGTGCCCGGGCAAAACGGTGCAGGCGCACAGGGCAGACCGCGCCGGCAGTGTCATGGGGATCGAGAGAAATCCGGTTTTTAGCGTTGGGATGCACCAGGAAATCCTGGGCAAAAGCGCAGCGCGTGGGCTGGTTCAACATCAAAAACCGCTGGACCGTTATCCACAGCGACGAGTACGGCGGCGTCGACCCCGGATGCCAGACCACGCGCGAGCGCTTGCTGTGGCGTCCCAAGAGGACTTGCGGATCGGTGAGCATGTGAGGGCAGACCCCTGTGGAGTTGATCTGAGCCTACGGCGAGTTGGTTGATTTCTTGCGCGGCATGGCCGCCGAGATGAGCCGCATGTGGTCCGTGAACTGGGTCTGCGCCAGCGCGTCGATCCAGCGCGCTTCGCCCGTGGCGTCCTCCCAGGCATCGCCGCGGGCAGCGCAAACCATGACTTCCTCGACCGCCCATGCAATGTGCTGCATGGGAAACTCAGGCGCCCCTTTGTAGTGCCTGGGCAGCAGCGCTTGGAGCACCCGCCACAGGGTCCCGGCACAAGGCGTCAGTCGCGCACCGCGGGCGTAGGCCTCGGGGATGAAATGGGCCAGGTAGCACGTGCCGCTGCCTGCGGGCCACTCGGACGCCTCGTCATAGCCGCGCAGCACAAACTCGACTTCTTCGGCACTGCCGATGCCCGGGAACGGCCAGTGCGAGACCATGAAGCGGGCGGCCACATGGGCATGGTCGGACTGGCCCAGCAGCTCGTAGGTGTAGTCCATCTGGTGCGACGCAATGGAGAACACGCTCAGGCGGTAGCCCTCCCAGTCCATGGCGTTTTGCAGGCCAAGCAGCCAGTTCCATTCGCGAAACGTCATGGCCTGCGCCTCATCGATGAGCAGGGCTGCAAAGTTGCTCCCGCACGCCGCGGCCGAGGCAATCAAAAATTCCGTCAGCTGGCGCCGACGGTCCCCGCGCGTGGCGCGTGTCGGGGCATAACGCACGCCGCAGGCGATGCCCAGCGAGACCCAGAACTCGCCTTCATTGACGTGGCTCTCGGCGGGACGGCTCCAGATGTGCAGGGGAATGCGTTTGGCGAACCGGTCTTGCAGCACACTCTTGAGGTGCCACTTGACGCCCCGGGATTTGCCGAAGCGCGACGGCCCATGGATGTAGCCGCCCGGCTGGCGCTGATCGATCCAGTCGCCGATGGTCTGGGCCATGGCATGCACGGGCGGGGTGAAGACGGCATATTCCTGCCGCAAGACCGGGTGCCCTGGATCCAAGTGGGGTGGCAAGCGGCTGCGCATGGGGCTACAGCGTCGAGGTTAATTGGCCGCCTTGCGCAGCGGGGGCAGCGCCGCTCTGGCCAGCGGCGGCCGGGTTTTGACAACAGGCGCGGCGGCCGTCGCAACGGGCCCGGCCTCCAGGGTGTCGTCTTCGGGTGGCGCTGCAGCAGTTTGCAGGCGCGCTTTGGCAGCGGTGGCTTCGGTGTCGCCCGACCGCGATGGCGCATGCTCGAGCAGCAGCCTTTTGAGTTCGAGGTAGCTGGGGTGAATGGGCAGCTTGCCCTTGGCAGTGGATTCCACATACTCCATGAAGGCCGTCACCGCATCAGCGCCGCTGGCCAGGCAGAACCGGCGCCGGCGCACCATGGCGTTGATGGCGCTGCGGATCGCCAGGCTGTGCGGTGTCTGGTGCCAGGGCGGGTGGGCGCGCAGCACGCCCAGCCGCACCCCCTCCCGGGTGGTGGCCAGCGCGATGCGTGCGTCATCTTCGAGGTGGTTGATGACCCAGATGGGCTGGCCCACCAGGTCGTGGCGCTGGGCCAGTTCGCTGTTCGAATAGCTGGCGCCGGCAAAATTCACATAGGGCCTGCGTCCTTGTTGGTAGCCGCCGCGAACGATGCACAGCTTGCGAACGCTCAGCAGGCCCTGGACCGAGTTCGGATCAGCATACCTCGTTGGCAGGCGCCCGACCGAAGCGTAAAAGTCGAGCATCTGCAGCGGGGAGCGGTACCCCAGGCTGGTGTGTGGCGTGGCGTTGTAGTTGGCAATCAAGGCATCGAGCAGTTCGGCGGCATATTCGAGTTGAAACTCGCTGAGGACGGCGACCTGGGCAGGGTCGCGTCCCCGTTTGTCCTTGACTTTGGCGCCGGTGGTGTTGGACAGCCGCTGCAATCCGCGCCCGGCCAGGGTGCGGAAAAACGACTCGATGAACGGCCGGTCATCCTTGCTGCGGCGCTGCGCAAAGCCCACGCTGGGATCGAGCAGTGAAGAGCCGACCACACCGTGCAGCTTGTCCTTGACGCAGGCGCACGTCTCGGCCAGCGCCCCATCGACGCTGGTCTCGTTCCAGCACAAGCCGACGTAGCGTTCATGGTGCCCGCTGGGCAGCGCCGCATCATCGCAGTAAGCTTGCGGCCCAAAGGTCAGCTCCTTGCGGCTCCAGGGGAGCAGTGCATTTTTGATCGCCCGCATGACGTCTTCCTTGCTGACTTCAAACCGCAGGCTCAGGTGGTAGCCAATCACTGCCCGGGAGACCACGTCCAGGAGAACGATGACCCAAAGCCGGTGGACCAGGCGCGGACTCCAGCCGCCGCCTGGCTGGGGAATCATGACCACAAAGCGCCCGTCGAGTTTGTGGGCATCCATCTCGACGCGCTCAAAGGGATTTTGGACCGGGCGGTCAATGCCATCGCCCGACACCATCTTCTTCTCCAGCTGGGGGCCGCCGACAATGCGGGCTGCCTTGACAGGGTTGGCGTTCAGGATGCTGTCAGCGTATCTGCAAAGGGTCATGTAGCCCATGGACTTCACCGTGAATGGCCATTCGTTGCGCGTCTCGTATCCCAGCGCACGCAGCTCTTTGAGAAACCATGCCCAAAGCGCATGCCGAGGGCGCCGTATTTCACCCAGTCGCAAATCCGGGAAAGTCTTGATGATTTGTTTATTGAGCCGCTTTGCAAAGTCCGTTTCCTGCTGGAGCAATGCGACAAGTGCGCCAACGACGCCACGCCCATTCGCATCCGCGCGTACTTTGATTTGTCGCTGGTATTTGACAATATGAACGCTCGGAACGAGCGCCCGCCAGCCATAAATGCGCCCGTCGGGATGCGGATGCATGCACCGCTCGCGAATCATGCGATTCAGAAAACGCGCATGAATGCCAGTGGCCGTGTAGACCGAGTCGCTGGCTGCCCCTTGCAGGTAAAGAACAACCGCCTCCTTGCGCTTGAGAAATCGGTCAAGGTCACGGCTGCAGAGCGTCCCCACATCTGGCTCAGGCCAGCTGCCGAGGGAAAAGTCTTCTCTGTCGGTAATTCCCTTGAGGTTTCTGCCAATGAAAACTTCTTTGACCATGGCTTGTGTCGCCCCGCAAAAAATGCTCACCCATGGTGAACTCGTTCATTTTAGGTACGGTTTTATGTGAAATTCCACGCGGAGAACGTTATTGTGTGAAAGAACTTCACACAATTTAGCGATCGGATTTTTGGGAATGCAAGGAAATCAACGGCTTGCGCTTGCCCTGCTGGGAACAGTTTTATGTGAATGAACGGCAACCGTTCAGACAACTAAATTTGACCCTACTTTGCAACTAAACCTGGTCCTACTTTTGACCGAACCCACCGCAGGTCTTCCACGCGGTATAAAACCGCGCTCAGCAACGGCCAAACCACACCGTCTGGCCTTTGTGGTACCCATGCCCGGGCGCCATCACGGGTAAAAATTGCTTGAAAATGCCAGCAAGGGCCAGAATTACTTGCAATTTGATCGACTGGAATTGTCGCTATGGCAACCTCAAGTTGATTCATTCATCAAATTGACGGCTCCTGTGCGGGTTGATTTATGGGTTTTCTTGAGATTGCCCGGTTAAAAGCACGGGTTTCGACCCATGGCAGGGTCGCGCCTGAAAACACTTGCTTGGCGATATGCCAACGCTTGCAAGAGTTGCATTCAATTAGTTAAAATGAATGCATTGAATGCAATTTTATGAGGTGACACCATGGCTATGCTAACGGTACGCAATCTGCCCGACGATGTGCATCGCGCATTAAGGATGCAGGCCGCGCTTCACGGGCGCAGCACCGAAGCCGAGGTTCGGGAAATCCTGGCCATCGCCGTCAAGCCCGAAGCGCGCGTTCGACTGGGCGAAGCGCTTGCAGCGTTGAGCCGCGATATTGGCTTGACGAACGAGGATTTCGAGGTGTTTGAGCGAGTCCGCGACACGGCGCCGGCCATGCCGCTGGGGTTTGAATGATCGTCCTCGATACCAACGTTATTTCTGAAGCAATGAAGCCCGAGCCGCACCCGGCCGTGCGTGCCTGGCTGAACGCACAAGCTGCTCCAACGCTGTACCTGTCCAGTGTGACGCTGGCCGAGCTGCTGTTTGGCATCGCGGCGCTGCCCACCGGCAAGCGAAAGGACATGCTGACCAAGGCGCTGGATGGTCTGCTGGAACTGTTTCGGGATCGGGTGCTGCCGTTTGACACCGAAGCGGCCTGGCGCTATGCCGAGCTGGCCGTGCTGGCCAGAACTAGCGGGCGAGGATTTCCAACGCCTGACGGCTACATCGCCGCGATCGCGGCCTCGCGCGGCTTCATCGTGGCCTCACGCGACACAGCACCTTTCCAGGCGGCCGGCGTTCCCATCATCAATCCGTGGGAGGCTTGAACTGGGCGTGAATGAATTTTGCCTTAACACGCGGGCGCGTCTTAACGATATTCTTTTAAGAATGTATTAACGCGGCAAATCAATCCGACCATCATGCTGCGCAAGGTTGCCCAAAAAGGGCACTTATCCTTGCAACAACCATCAACAGTCCCCCAAGGAAAGAAAAAAGAGGCGCTTACGCGCTTAACTCCGAACAGCCTGTTTGGCAGTCCAGCCGTTTTCAATGCCGGTGCAGCGCCTGGGCTGTGGCCAGCGGCAGGAACAAGGTCATGGGCTGGCTGGGCAGGGCGATCAAGCCGTGGTGCCTGTAGAACGCTGCGGCAGCTGCATCCTTGGCATCGACCACCAGGGCATAGGCGGCAATTTCCGCGCGCAGGGCGCGTGCCAAAGCATCGGCCAGCAAGGCGCCGCCCAGACCCTGACCCTTGAACGCCTGGTCCACGGCCAGGCGGCCCATGCGCACGGCCGGCACCGTCGGGTAACGGGGGAGCTTTTTACCCAGGTCCTCGGGCAACTGGGACAGCAGCAGGGCGGTAGAGGCCAGGGTGTAAAACCCGGCGATGCGCCCGTCCAGGCTGAGCGCCACGTAGCAGGCGGTCACGCGGCGCCGGACATCTTGCGAAACCTGCTGGAAAAAGTAGCGGTTGAGCGGCTCGGAGGCGCAGTCGAACGCGGTGCGGTCATGCCTGCTGTCGAGCAGGACTATCTCGAACAATGGCGTCACTGCGCGCCCAGGAGCCTGCGCCGGCGCTCAAAGGCGCGCTGCAAGGCTGGCGCAGGCTCTGGCGGGGACAGCAGCGCCTGCGCAAAGCATTCCTGGTCAGCCAGCGACAGGCGAATGATCTCGGCCTGCTCGATCGCCCGCTGCGCGGCTTCCTGCACGGCGCTGACGACGAAGTCCGTCATGGTGCGCCCTTCGAGCTCGGCGGCCCGCTTGAGCGTGGCGTGCAGGTCCACACTGATCCTGGCTTCCAGGCGTGCGGTGGTGGCTGTGGCCATGGCAAGCTCCTCAAAACCAAAAATTATACGGCAAGTTGCCGTACAAATAGAGAATTGACATCTTTCCCTAAAGCCCAAGGAGGGCGGTTGTGGCAGCCGGGGTTGCGTTCCTGCCCTTTTCTCATCCAAACAAATTCGTCAGCTTCACTTTTTGGTTTTCGGCATCCAAAAATAAACTTGTTCGATTTCTGCCCCAAACGTCGGTTTTTCAGCTGAACGGACGATGCAATATTGATTTCCAGTTTTTGTGTCTGTGTGCTGTTCCCAGCCAGGCAGCTTGCAGCCAGCCACTTTGGCGCCGTCAGTCGATCCCGCCCAGCCCGCCCGCTCACGCACAGCTGCAAGCTCAGCGCCGATTTTCTTTGTTGCCACTTCAACAGCCGCAGCCACCGTAGCAGCAGACCCGGACTCCGCCACCGTTGCCCGGTTTGCTGCTGCCTGGGTCGCCAGATGGGCTGCACCGACTTCCTGGCAGTACGGCCCGTCGAAGTTTTTGTAGGGCTTGTCAGGCCCATCTTGATGCTGCCCACCATTATTGGAGTCGGTCCACGCAACTTGACGGCCGTCCGGAGCGTGCTCAAGCACTTGGCCCACGCAGTCTTCGTCCACACGGTCCACCAATTGGCCGATGTTGCCGCCGACGATCACGCCCAAGGTACCCCCGTCAATAATGGCTGCCGTATTTCCCCGGCCTCCACCAATCTGCGACCCGACTGTCACTAGCGAAACACCCGATGATCGTCACCGTCGACAGCGCCAACCGCATGACCGGCATCACCGTAAACCTGCCTGGCTTTGTGGAAGGGTCATGCGGGCACTGACGCGGGTGTACTTGCTGACATGTCTCTGCGCGCTGCGCTGACAAGCTGCTTTCCCCTTGGTCCCGCATAGTAACTTTCAAAGAGCGAGTGCGCGCAATGCCCGTGTCGCGCCTGTGAAAACTAATCTCATGCCTGAATCGACTGCTTTTTCAAATTCATGGTTGCCCAGTGCGCCGAGTTGGGCCTTGGTGACCATTGCACGCGTGATAACTGTGGTCGCTCTGACTGCCTGTGTATGACGCTGATTCTGCATCTGTTGTTCGGGGCGGTGCTGGGCTTGGTCTACGGCGCACTGAAGCGCAGCATCAACAGGCAATCGTTCCAAGTCAATAACTGACCTTACGCAGCCGCCTGAAATTTCTGAAGCTGGTCAAAAGCGCTGCGGGTGGCATTGATGAGAAGTTTGAACCTTAAAGCGAAGGAGTTGATCTTGCTTTTAACGCTCAAGCATTCGAGCTTGAAGACGGCATAAATCGCCATGAAGACGTGGTTGCTTTGGGTTCTCAACGTCTGCGTTGGGGATTTGGCCATGCCCGCATTGGACTTCAAGGATTTGTGAAACACCTCCACTTGCCACCGTTTTTTGTAGGTCGTGGTGATGGCGTCGTAGTCGCACGTGAGGTCGCTGCAAACCAGGTGCAATGTGCCGGTGCTGCTGTCTTTGTTTTTAAAGACCTGGCGGACCAAACGGACTGCTCTGGCAGACCCCTTGAGCCAGCCTTGCACCGTGCATTGCTCTGAAAATTCCAGCTCGTCTACGCGCACGAAGCGCTTTTTCTTCCAGTCCTCCTGGCTCAACGCCACCAGCCGGTTGTCCTTCAGGGCTGCGATGAAGTGCTTACCCCGGCTCGTAATGAAATCAAAATTCTCCTCGGAGGAAAACCAGCTGTCCATCAGCACGAAACGAAATCGCAAGGCGTTTTGCAGGCAGGCATGGATCATCTCGCGCATCATTTCGTTTTTTGTTTTCTCACTTTTGCGTTTGACTTGGCGGCTCGCAACGTCGCATTGAAGAGGCTTTTGCACCAACTCGAACGCCACCGGAATAGACCTGCCGCCGCAGTGGTACAGCGCGTTGAGCAGGTTGATGCCCTTGACCGTGCGACCACTGCAATGATCGTAATGCCAGCAGATCAAGTCACTCTCGTCCGTCCAGGCTTTTTCCTGGATGGTGTCGTCAAAAATCAGCACGCCTTCAGCCGTTTGCACTTCCCGCACCATCGCCTTGACTTGCCGCCACAAGTCCTTAGACGTGTAGTCCTGCCCGGATAAAAACCTGGTAATCCGGTCGTGGCTGACATCGCCCTGCACCATGGCCGAAAGCCCTGTCGCTGTTGTCGCGCCAAAGCTGCTCAGCAGGTAATCCGTGTACAACTCCAGTTCAGAATTTTTCATGCGCGTAGGCTAACAGGACAGGCGGCTGCGTAAGGTCAGTTAGTCAATTGCCTTTCTAAAACACTCTGGGTTAATCTCTTTGAACTGATGACTTGTGCTTGATATGACCGTTGTGTATCGTTTTCGCCACATAATTCGGAAACGTTTTTCTTCAGGTGTCTCCATTGTTATTTCTCCATCTTCCGTATTGATGAAAGTTAAATGAATACTGCACAAGCGTTGTTCAAGTGAAAGCATGACACCCGGTACGCAGGGATGCTCCAAATCTCCAGGAAGGTAAAAGGCTTCTGGCATGCCTTCCCGTAGTTTCAGCGGAATAGCATCGGCGGATAAATCAGAACAACGGAGATTGAAATTAACCGGCAGTGTCGCTTCTTTCTGTGAGTCTGCCATGTGCTGCGCAGTGGGTTTGATAACTGGGGCAACTGGTATTGCATTATCCGCACGGGTGGGTGCAGGGTTGAGTTCAATTTGTGGGGCAGGGCGATGCTCTATATTTTGATTTCCAACGTTTGGCGTCACCGCTGAAGCAGCGAGCGCCAAAGGCGGCGTCGATAGCGGTACAAGCGCTACGCCAGGAGATACCGGTTGAGCGACAGAACCAAACACAGCGTCGAGTTTTGAACCAACCTGCACCTGTTGTTTTTCCAGGATGGCTGAAACCCGACTGCTCATGGCCGCCAGGTCAACGCCTTTGGTCTGCTTCCTAATCTCAGCCATCAGCAAAATATGCTCATTCATTTGCCGCTGACAAATATCTTGTCGAGTAGCCAGCATTTCACTGTAGTAAGTGCGCACAGTCGACGTCTGATAGACAAGCCCGGCGTCAGCCAGCAGGCTGGTTAATTGCGCCCATGAACATCCCTTGTTTCGTAGTATGTACAAATGCGGCATCAATGATTCAAATGCTTTGCGCTGCGTTTGATCATCATATAGGTGCTCCCCGTCCTTTTGAAGGAAGCCTCAAGATGCATATTGGCTACGCCCGTGTTTCCACCCAGGATCAGGACAACAGCGCGCAAATTGGATAAAGCAACTTCTTTTCTGTAAATTTCCGAGATTCGGTCTTGGGTACTGGTGATTGGCAATGCTCAGGGCTTCATGGAGAGGTAGATTTTTGCGGCCATCCACTCCTCGTCTTGTTCGGCCAGCAAGGCGCTGATTAAGCGCAGGCAGCTGGCCGAGTTAGGAAACAACGTGGCGACACGGGTACGCCGCTTGA
Source organism: Polaromonas sp. CG9_12 (assembly GCA_000751355.1). Lineage (GTDB taxonomy): Bacteria > Pseudomonadota > Gammaproteobacteria > Burkholderiales > Burkholderiaceae_C > Polaromonas. The sequence continues at coordinate 146,503 of CCJP01000004.1, forward strand.
GCTCCTTGTTCAAACGCTCCAGGCCTTTGGTCGTGCGCATGCGCACCCGATGGGCCTCGGGCAAGTCGAAGACAGCAAAACCCTCCGGCAGGTTTTTCTCGGCCCAGGCGGCCAGTTGCGGGTGGCTGACTTGCCAGTCTTTGAGCGCCGCGTTGAGCAGTCGCTGTGCCTCAATGGCATCGCTCGCATTGAAGATGCCGCGTATTTGGCGCGCTACCGGCGTGCGCTGGTCCAGCCGGCTGACGTAGCCCTGTGCGTTGTGTTGGAGGTGAAACTGGCAGCGCTGCCAGGGCACACCGGGAAACATCGCCTTGCGCGCGGCCTTCAAACCGGCATGGTCGTCACTGGCGAGAAACTTGACCCCGCGCAGGCCGCGCTCAATCAGGCTGTCTAGACAAGGCCCGCCAATGCACCTCAGCTTCTGACAGCGCCACCGACACGCCCAACACCCGGCGGTGGCCTGAAGCCGTCACGCCGATGGCCACCAAAACCGCACAATCGACTACCCGGCCGGCCTCGCGCACGCGCTCATAACGCGCATCCAAAATCACGTACGGTGTCTCATCCAGGGGCCGGGTACGCCAGGCGTGCAAGCCCGTGTCCAGCAGCGCTGTGCAACGGCTGATTTGCGTGCTGGAGATGCTCACCTCGGGCCCCACCAGCTTTTGCAACACTTCGATGACTTTTCGGGTGGAGACGCCCTGCACATACATCTCGGCAAGCGCCAGATTCATGGCTTGCTCCGAGCGACTGCCGCGCTCCAGGGCGCTGGGATAGAACCCGCCAGAGCGCACTTGCGGCACTTCGAAGGTGACTTCGCCCATGCGGGTCAAAACAGTCTTGTCCTTGTAGCCGTTGGCGTAATCGACCCGCTGGGCCGAGCGCTCGTACGGCGTGGCCTGAAGGTGCTGGGCCCGCTCAATGCGGGAGGCTTCATTGACCAGGATGCGCAAGGCTTCACCGGCGCCGTCCAGGCCATTGGCGAGCAGGCAGGCGTAGGCTTCATGCAGCGGGTGGCAGCTAGCATCGAGTTGGGTTCGTTGGGCCATGGAAATACGTTCTTTCTATGTCGGTCCAGGCTTGCCAGTCTGTGCCATCGGGGGGGGGCCTCCGGCGGCCTGGCAGGGGCCTGATTGAAAAATCCCAAAACCAGAAACTTCCAAACAGGTTCAGTTTCAATGGTCGGGGAAATTACAGAACGAATGTTGCACTACCGCAAATTGCGGCGCTCCAAGCGGCCGGTTGCACACGCATTTTTCAAGAAAAAGCATCGGCAGGACGCTGGGATCGCCCCGAGCTGCATCGGCTGCTCGATCAGCTACGCCAATGCGATGTGCTCGTGGTCTGCAAGCTCGACCGGCTGTCGCGCTCGCTCAAAGACTTGCTGATGCTGCTGGAGAAGGTGCAGCTGTTGGGCGCCGGCTTTCACAGCTTGAGCGAAGCCATCGACACCACCACTTCAGCAGGCCGGATGATGATGCAGATCGTTGGCTCGTTCGCCGAATTCGAGCGTGCCATGCTGCGAGAGCGCACACGCAGCGGCTTGCTCGCCGCGCGCAAGGAAGGCCGTGTAGGGGGCCGGCGCCCCAAGCTCACCCCGCGCCAGCAACAGGAAATCGTGCTGCTGGTCTCGTCCGGGCAGAAAACTGCAGCCGATGCCGCACGCCTGTTCAATGTTCACCCTTCAACGGTCGCACGGCTCTTGGCCAAGAATAAGGCGATGTAGCCCAATCTGCCTTAACGTGCTTTATTTTCCGTTTTCTGTGACGACCCCTATCCAATGATGTGACGCTTTGGAGAAGACCGCAGCCCTGACGGTTTGCATAGTCACAGCCGTTCGTCGTTCATGTGGTACCAGTGATAAAGAAACCGCTGGCCAACGCGCCGGAACGGCGCAAACGCGCGCGACGACACCATGTTGAACACGTTGGGGTAGGTCAACGCCGAGTTGTAGATGGGCAGCTCAAATACCTTGGACTGCTTGCCCGCGATGCGCTCGGCCATGCGCCGGCCAGCGTGGGCGGAAAAACTCACGCCATTGCCGCCATAGCCCAGCGCGTAGAACACCGTTTCTTTCGGATCGGGCTGGGTGATGCGCGGCATCATGTCGTGGCTCACATCGACCCATCCCCACCAGGAGTAATCGATCTTGATGCCCTTGAGCGCCGGAAATTTGCGGTGCAAGCCATCGACCAGCGCCTGCATGTGGCGCGGGTTGGTGGCATCGGCCCCGGTGATGGAGCTGCGGCTGCCGATCTGCACCCGGTTGTCGGGCAACAGACGGTAGTAAAAGCGCAGCGTACGGGTGTCGGTGATGAAGACTGTGGACCTGAAGCCGGTTGCCTCCAGCTCCGCCGGCGTCAGCGGCCTGGTCACCAGCGAGTTCGACAAGATCGGCATGATCTTGGAGTCCAGGCTCTTGTGCAGGCCGTTGGAGGTGTAGCCGCCGGTGGCAAAGCCCACGGCCTTGGCGCGTACCGTGCCGTTCGAGGTCTTGACGTAGTGAACGCCGTTGCGCGTTTCCATACCGATGACAGGGCTGGCCGGATGCACCTTGACGCCCAATGCGCGCGCCATGCGCAGGTAGCCATGGGCCAGCTTGAGCGGGTGCACGCCAATGCCGTCGGGTTCGTGCAAGGCGCCGCAACTCTCGGCATCGTCGACATAGCGTTGCTTGAGGTCCTCAGTGCTCAGCATGTGCGTGTCATAGCCGAATACATCGCGCATGACCTTGGCTTCATTGCGCAGGAAGTCCAGCTTTTTTTCACGGTGTGCAATGTACAGATGCCCGCCGGGCTGGGGATCGCAAGCCACCTCGGCGACCAGGGATTTGAAGGTCTCGTAGCCCGCGCGTACCTCAGCGTCGAGCTTGATCGCCGTTTCTTTGCCCCAGCGCTCTATCCACTGCGAGCGGTACAGCCGGCCGGTGGCGTTCTGGCCCTGGCCGCCGTTGCGGCTGGTGCAGCCCCACACACTCTGGTTGGCTTCCAGCACAATCGCCTTGATGCCATGCTCGCGCGCGAGAAACAGCGCTGTGGCCAAGCCGGTGAAGCCACAGCCGACAATCACCACATCGGCGTCAATGTTCTGCGTGATCGGGCCGTCATCCTCGGGGGGCGTTCCTGCCGTGCCGACCCAGTAGGTCGGCGCACAATCCCGGCCCCGGCCGGGATTTCTATCTACCAGCGGGTCATATTGAGGATCGTAAGCCGCGAGCGGCTTGCCAGGTTGTTTGCTTAGCGTGTTCATGGTGCGGCTTTCTGGATCAATTCAACGTTAAAAGGCAAGCCGGAAATGCAGGAAAACCATGGCCGGCGGGCAGCCGCTTTGTCTTTGAGTTGTGTTTCATCTCTTTTGGCAGCCGGCAGTTAGCTGCCCAGCTGCGAGATTAGGCAAATGGCCCGCTTTCGCATAGAGCCAGACCGCACCTTTTTACCGGGCCAGCGCCCTTTAGGCGACTTAAACTCAGACAACATGCGCAATATCGACGATATCCGTAACACCCTCTGGACACAGATCTTCCATTTACCGAAGGACTCCACGCTCCCGTTGCAGCTGCAGCTGCGCTGCGTGGTCGTGCAGGCCATCTTGGGTGGCCGCCTGGCGCCTGGCGCGGCGTTGCCATCATCGCGTGACCTGGCCACCATGCTGGTGTTGAGCAGGAACACCGTCTCTGCGTCTTATCAGCAATTGGTCGACGAGGGCTTTCTGGAGTCCAAACCCCGGCATGGCGTGTTTGTATCGAGTACGCCACAACAGCTCGTTCCGGATGCCATTCGCAGTGGTGCTGCAAATGTGCAACTGCCGCCACAATGGACTACGCGCATGGTGCGTACGCTAAGCAAGCTCCCCACCTTGTCCAAGCCCGAGGCCTGGCACAAGTATCCCTACCCCTTTATTTACGGCACCCACGACTCGCAGCTATTCCCCGTAGAAGATTTCCGGGAGTGCTGTGTGCGCAGCCTGGCACGCGCGCAGTTGCCACAATGGACGCCCGACTTTGAAACCGACGATGTTGCCGATCTGATCGAGCAGATCCGCCTGCGGCTGCTGCCCAAACGCGGCGTTTTCGCACTGAAGGAGGAAATCCTGGTCACCGTCGGCGCCCAGCAAGCATTTCACCTGCTGGCTGAGTTGCTGTTTAGCCGCTCCACCCGACTGGGTTTCGAGGAACCCGGCTATCCCCACGCGCGCAACACCTTTTCTTTGCGCCAGCCGATCTGCATTCCCATCGACGTGGACAGCGAAGGCGTCAGCGTCGATGCCTTGCCGTGGCTGGACTACCTATTCGTCACGCCCTCGCACCAGAGCCCAACAACCTCAACACTCTCTCTTCAGCGTCGCAAACGCCTGTTGCAACTGGCCGAGCAACAGGACTTCGTGGTCATTGAGGATGACTATGAGGCGGAAAACCTCTATGAGGGCAATCCGATGCCGGCGCTCAAGAGCCTGGATCGAAGCGAACGGGTCATTTATGTCGGCTCGTTGTCCAAAAGTCTCTCGCCCGCTGTACGGCTGGGCTACATCGTTGCGCCGGCTCCTGTCATCGCCGAATTGCGCGTTCTGCGTCACGCCATGGTGCGCCACCCCAGCGCATTTTTACAGCACGCTTATGCACTGTTTCTGTCCCTCGGACACCATGAGTCGCATGCTCGGCGCGTCAATCAGGCCATGCAAGAGCGCGTTCACCTGGCGGCACAATCGTTAAGCAAGCACCTGGCCGACTTCGAATACCGGATGCCGCGCGGCGGCGCCTCCATCTGGGTTCGCGGCCCGGCCTGGCTCGACAGCAACGAACTCGCCGTGACGGCGCAACGGCACGGCGTGCTGATCGAAGTCGGCCAGGTTTTCTTCGCGGCTCCACCCTACCCCTGCCCGTTTTTCCGGCTGCGTCTCTCGTCCATCGCACTTAACCAGATCGACGCCGGCATGAGCGCGTTGAGCGCGGCAGTGACCGAACTGGCTCAGGCCAGCGGCGTCGCCAGAAGCTTGCCTGCTCGCCGCAACTGAACGGTGCAACAGGGCCTTCAGGCAAGCGTTGCATCCTTGGTCAACGCACACATACAAGGGTAATTCCTAGTCTCTGGCTCCATCATGAAAGCAATGTGGCGCTTTCGATGGGCGAGACTAAGGGGCATATTTACCGCAGTGCATATCGCGACGGAGCGCCGCAGACGTCTGGCACTAATCAACCGGGGAGACACTCATGAAACTGACATCCAAATTGCCGAAATGGCTAGTGATCGCAAGCCTGACATTGAGCGGAACGGTATTCGCGCAGGGCAGCAAAGAAGTAACTTTTGCGCACCAGGACATGCTGGTGCCGCTGCGCCTGGTGATGGAGTCCGGCGAGGTTGAAAAGGCCACCGGCTACAAGATCAACTGGCGCATGTTCTCGGGCGGTGGCGACGTAATCCGCGGCATGGCATCGGGCGATGTGCAGATGGGCGAAACCGGCTCCAGCCCGCTGACCGCTGCTGCCAGCCAGGGCCAGGACATCAAGCTCTTCTGGATTTCGGCCGACATCGGCAACGCCGAAGCGCTGGTTGCCCGCAACGGTTCGGGCGTCAACAGCGTCAAGGACCTCAAAGGCAAGCGCGTGGCGACGCCCTTTGTCTCAACCGCGCACTACCAGCTGATGGTGGACATGAAGCTCGAAGGCGTAGACCCGCGCACCGTCAACGTGATGAACATGCGCCCGCCCGAGATTGCCGCCGCCTGGGAGCGTGGCGACATTGATGCCACTTTCATCTGGGACCCGGTTCTGAGCAAAATCAAGGGCAACGGCAAAGTTCTGGCCACCTCCGGCAGCATTGGCAAAAAGGGCTTCCCGACCTTTGAGGGAATCGTCGTCAACAGCAAGTGGGCGGCTGAAAACGAGGGCTTCATGGTGGCTTTCGTGAAGGCGCTGAACCGCGCCAATGACGAAGTGCGCCGCACCTCCGGCGGCTGGACTCCTGAGTCCCCGCAGGTCAAGGCGATGGCCAAGTGGACCAAGGCCAACCCCAAGGAAGTAAAAGACGCCGTATCGCTCTATACCTTCCCGACGATGGAAGAGCAGCTCTCTGCCACCTGGCTGGGCGGCGGCGCTGCCAAAGCGATGACTGATACCGCTTCGTTCCTGAAAGAACAGGGCCGTATCCAGGACGTCAAGCCCAGCTATGCGGCCTTCGTGACCGACGTTTACGTCAAAAAGGCACTTGCTAAATAACAGGGTCGTCGCCGGTCCATTACTGAAGACGGGACACGGCGGGATCAACGCCCGCTGTTTGTCGTTTTAATTTTTCTTATCGCATTGCCCGGAGGGCTCATGCCCACACTTGATATCCGAGGTCTGACCGTCAACTACGCCGTCAAAGGCGGGACGCTGCAAGCCCTTTCCCCCGTTAATCTGAAAATGAACGAGGGCGACTTCGTGGTCGCGCTCGGCGCCTCCGGCTGCGGCAAGACCACCTTGCTGAACTGCCTGGCGGGCTTCCTGCCGCCCTCCACCGGTGAAATTTTGCTCGATGGCCGGCCGATTTCCGGCCCTGGCGCCGACCGCGGCGTGGTCTTTCAAAAGCACACCCTGATGCCCTGGTTGAACGTGCGTGACAACGTGGGCCTGGGCCTGCGTTTTAAGGGCGTTGACAAAAGCAAGCGCGACCGCATCGCCGAGGAAAAACTCGCGCTGGTAGGCTTGGAGAAATACGCTGACCGCGCCGTCTATGAACTGTCCGGCGGCATGCAGCAACGCGTGGGCATTGCCCGCGCGCTGGCCAATGACCCCGCCATGCTGTTGATGGACGAGCCGATGGGTGCGCTGGATGCCTTCACGCGCGAACAGGTGCAGGAAATTCTGCTGCAAGCCTGGAAAGCGACCAACAAGATGATCTTCTTCATCACCCACTCGGTCGAAGAGGCGCTGTTTCTGGCGACCCGGTTGATCGTAATGAGTCCCAGTCCCGGGCGCATTTCACATGTCTATGAAGACGTGCCGTTCTCGCATCAGTTCCTTGAGCATGGCGATTCGCGCCGGGTAAAGTCCGAGCCCGAATTTATCCGCATGCGCGAGGAGGTACTCTCCATCATTCACCACCGGGAAGCCAGTTATGTCTGAAACCACTGCACTCACCGTCCCGACCGTCGCTGGCTCAGCCCCTCTGAAAACCAGCCGATTCAAGGTGCCAGGCGAAGGCTCAAGCGTGACGATCAGCATAATCACAGTGGTCGTGTTGTTCGTGCTCTGGTTCATCGTGACCAATACCGGCTGGGTCAAGCCGCTGTTTTTGCCAAGCCCGCAGGCTGTGTTTCAACAGTTCATCGAGTACCTCACTGGCGCCACCAATGACAAACCCTTATGGCAGCACTTCGCTGCCAGCATGTTTCGCGTGTTCTCGGCCTTCGCGTTGGCCTGCGTGACGGCGATCCCCATTGGGATTGCCATGGGCATGAGTCGCGTGGCGCGCGGAATATTCGATCCAATCATCGAATTTTACCGGCCTTTGCCGCCCCTGGCCTATCTGCCCCTGATCATCATCTGGTTCGGTATCGATGAGTTGCCAAAGGTACTGCTTATCTTTTTAAGTTGCTTCGCGCCATTGGCGTTAGCTGCGCGCTCAGGCATGCGCAGCGCGTCGCAGGAGCAGATCAATGCGGCATATTCAATGGGCGCCAGCTACGCCCAGGTAATTCGCCACGTCGTACTGCCATCGGCCATGCCAGACATTTTGGTAGGCATGCGCATCGCCATCGGTTTTGGCTGGACAACGTTGGTGGCTGCCGAGATGGTGGCGGCCAATGTGGGTCTTGGGCAAATGGTCCTGAACGCGTCGAACTTCCTTCGCACCGACATCGTGATCATGGGCATTGTTGTAATCGGTATAGTGGCGTTCGCATTTGACCTGTTTATGCGCTACCTTGAAGAGGTCCTTGTGCCCTGGAAAGGCAAAGTCTGATCTCTCAGGCCCGTGGGTGAAAACTTTCTTTTATATCTTCCAGGACGACTTTTGTAAGCCGGCAGCAGGGGCTCATTAAGCTCATCCCATTACACACAAGTCCGTACCATAGGCAGCTGAATCACTGAAGGGATGAGGCGATGGGCTGGGCGGAACGAGAATTTGAAACGATTGATTTGGGCGACCCGCGTTTGAACCGGCGCGCCGTGCTGCTGGCTGAGCGGCTGGGGCAAAAGCCCGGCGCGAGCATTCCGGGGGCGTGCGAGAACGGGGCCGAGACGGCGGCGGCCTACCGCTTCCTGCGCAACGAGCAGGTCAGCTGTGAAGACGTGATGACGGCCCACCGCCAGGCGACGATGGGCCGCATCCGCGAGCACGCGGTGGTGCTGTGCCTGCAGGATACGACCGAGCTGGACTACAACGGGCAGGCGACGGCGGGCCTGGGGCCGCTGAGCTACGAGGCCCAGCGCGGGCTGTATCTGCACCCGACCTACGTGGTCACGCCCCAGCGCGAGCCGCTGGGGGTGATGAACGCCTGGACGTGGGCACGCGAGTTTAAGCAAGGCGATGCGCCGCGCGGCGGCGTGCTCGAAAGCGTGCGCTGGGTGGAGAGCTACGAGCGCATCGCCGAGCAGGCTGGCGAGTTGCCCGGCACGCGTCATGTGTGCATTGGCGACCGCGAGTCGGACATCCTGGCGTTGCTGGTGATGGCGCGCAAGATGAATCACGCGGCCGATTACCTGGTGCGCTGCCAGCACAACCGGGTGCTGCCCGAAGGGGGCAAGCTGTGGGATGGCGTCATGGCCAGCGCGCCGCTGGGGCGTATTCGCTTTGAGATGCCGGCCGGTCGCGGGCGCAAGGCGCGCGCGGTCGAGCAGGAGGTGCGCGCCCAGCGCGTGATGCTGCCCGACCGCCAGGGCGGCCAGCTCGAAGTGACCTGCCTTATTGCCTCGGAAGTCGACGTAGCCCTGTGCGTTGTGTTGGAGGTGAAACTGGCAGCGCTGCCAGGGCACACCGGGAAACATCGCCTTGCGCGCGGCCTTCAAACCGGCATGGTCGTCACTGGCGAGAAACTTGACCCCGCGCAGGCCGCGCTCAATCAGGCTGTCTAGACAAGGCCCGCCAATGCACCTCAGCTTCTGACAGCGCCACCGACACGCCCAACACCCGGCGGTGGCCTGAAGCCGTCACGCCGATGGCCACCAAAACCGCACAATCGACTACCCGGCCGGCCTCGCGCACGCGCTCATAACGCGCATCCAAAATCACGTACGGTGTCTCATCCAGGGGCCGGGTACGCCAGGCGTGCAAGCCCGTGTCCAGCAGCGCTGTGCAACGGCTGATTTGCGTGCTGGAGATGCTCACCTCGGGCCCCACCAGCTTTTGCAACACTTCGATGACTTTTCGGGTGGAGACGCCCTGCACATACATCTCGGCAAGCGCCAGATTCATGGCTTGCTCCGAGCGACTGCCGCGCTCCAGGGCGCTGGGATAGAACCCGCCAGAGCGCACTTGCGGCACTTCGAAGGTGACTTCGCCCATGCGGGTCAAAACAGTCTTGTCCTTGTAGCCGTTGGCGTAATCGACCCGCTGGGCCGAGCGCTCGTACGGCGTGGCCTGAAGGTGCTGGGCCCGCTCAATGCGGGAGGCTTCATTGACCAGGATGCGCAAGGCTTCACCGGCGCCGTCCAGGCCATTGGCGAGCAGGCAGGCGTAGGCTTCATGCAGCGGGTGGCAGCTAGCATCGAGTTGGGTTCGTTGGGCCATGGAAATACGTTCTTTCTATGTCGGTCCAGGCTTGCCAGTCTGTGCCATCGGGGGGGGGCCTCCGGCGGCCTGGCAGGGGCCTGATTGAAAAATCCCAAAACCAGAAACTTCCAAACAGGTTCAGTTTCAATGGTCGGGGAAATTACAGAACGAATGTTGCACTACCCACGTTTGCGCAGGATGCAACGTTGACGGCGGCGCTGCTTGACCGCTTGCTGCACCACGCCCACATCGTGCCCATTGCCGGCGAGAGCTACCGGCTCAAGCACCAGCGCCAGGCAGGTATGGTGCATGCCGTAGAAAGGAGCCAGATCGGATGAAACGGCGGCCCAGCGGGCCTCGTTACGGTCGGGCTACGCCCTTCCTGCACGAGGCCCGCTGAGCCGGGGTGAAATACGTTGGGTGTATCAGTATTGAGTCGCTGCCTCTTCAAAACTGGGGGTGCGGACAAAAACTTGGACTACTTGGAGGTAGTTCATGTACTCTTACGAAGACCGCATTCGAGCCGTCAAGCTCTATATCAAACTTGGCAAACGCACTGGCGCGACCATTCGCAAGCTGGGGTACCCGACCAAGAACGCGCTCAAGAGCTGGCATCGAGAATACGAGCAAAGCCGCGATTTACCGGTAGGCTATGCACGGTCAAAGCCGAAGTATTCAGACGAACAGAAGAAAGTGGCCGCCCAGCACTACCTGGACCATGATCGCTGCCTGGCTGGAACCCTGAAGGCCATGGGATACCCGTGCCGCGAAACGCTCGCAACCTGGGTCGATGAGCTGCATCCCGAAACGAGGAAACGCGTTGTCGGCAAAGCGCGCAGCGTGCCGCGCCCTCAAGCGCTAAAACAAGCGGCCGTCATCGAGCTGTGCACCCGGCAGACAAGTGCGCAAGCAGTTGCTCAAAAGCTCGCCGTGAGCAGAGGGGCGCTGTACCAATGGAAAAATCAATTACTGGGTCCTGAGGCTCCCGCATCCATGAAACCCAACAACGATTCACCGCCAGATCCTGAACGGGCAGAGCTCGAGCGGCAAGTCCAATCACTTCAACGCGACATCCGCAAATTGCAGCTTGAACACGACCTTTTGAAGAAAGCGAATGAACTGCTAAAAAAAGGCCTGGGCGTCAACCTTCAACTCCTGACCAACCAGGAGAAGACGCAGCTGGTTGACGCCCTGAGACGAACGTATTCGCTGCCGGATCTCCTTGCCGAACTTGACCTGGCGCGCAGCTCGTACTTCTATCATCGAGCACAGCTGCTGGGCGCTGACAAGTATGCGCAGGCGCGCCTGGCCATTACAGACATCTTCGAACGCAATCACAGCTGCTACGGGTACCGTCGGATACGGGCGGCATTGGGTAGGCAGAAGCTCTGCGTCTCGGAAAAAGTCGTACGGCGCTTGATGAAGCAGGAATGCCTGGTCGTTGCTGCTAAGAAGCGACGTAAGTACGGCTCCTATCTGGGAGAAATCAGCCCAGCGCCAGACAATCTCATTAACCGCGACTTCCAGGCTGCAGCTCCGAATGAGAAGTGGCTCACCGACATCACGGAATTCCATATCCCGGCTGGCAAGGTGTACCTGTCGCCCATGATCGACTGCTTCGATGGCATGGTGGTCAGCTGGACCATCGGCACACGTCCAGACGCCGATCTCGTGAACACCATGCTAGATGCTGCTATCGATAAGGTGGCCAACAGCGATGTCCGACCCGTCGTTCATTCCGATCGCGGTGGGCACTATCGCTGGCCTGGCTGGCTCACCCGGATGGGCGATGCGAAGCTCATTCGCTCGATGTCGCGCAAGGGGTGCTCGCCAGATAATGCGGCCTGCGAGGGCTTCTTCGGGCGGCTGAAGACGGAGCTGTTTTACCCTCGAAACTGGCAGGCTACAACCATTGAACAATTCATTCAGGTCGTTGACTCCTACGTCCGCTGGTATAACGAAAAGCGAATCAAAATCTCTCTTGGCTCACTCAGTCCCCTCGAATACCGGGAGAGCCTCGGACTTATGGCATAAATCAGTCCAAGTTTTACGCCGCACCCCCACTGTATCAATATTCAACCGCTGTTGACAGCCACCCCGATCTGCTCGCCCCAGGCAATCAAGCGGTCCGGGCTCCACTGTGCGTGGGCCCGGTGGTTCTCGGGCATGTGCTCGTCGGTGGTGGTAAAGCCGCCGCGCCGGCTGTTCCTGGCGTGGCTGGCCACACGTTGACCACGATTGAGGATTTCCAGCGCGTTGCGGGTTACGCGCAATTCCAGCGTCTGGCCCACCAGCGCGTGGGGCACGCTGTAGCGGTGGCCTTCGAACTCGACGTGGTAATCAATGTGCACCTTGACCGTCTTGAAGATCGCCAGTTCAAAAGCCTCCAGCGGTAGCGCCATCAGAGCCGGGGCGTCAATGGCTGCAAACACGCTGGCTCTGGAGCCCGGCAACTTCTGAAACGGCTTGTTGTTCAAGTGCTCCAGTAAAGGGGCCATGGCTGCGTTGACTTCATGCACCGTATGAAACGCTTGATGACGCAGCCGTGCCATGATCCAGCGCTCCACGATTTGCACCGTGGACTCGGCCTTGGCCTTGTCTTGCGGGTGGTAGGCGCGAGCCGGCAGTATGCTGCAGCCGTAGTGCACCGCAAAGTCCAGCACGGTGTCGGTGGCCCGCGGCTCGTAGCGACTGGCCTGTGCAATGACGGCACGTGGGTTGTCCGGAACAATCAGCTGCGGCACACCGCCGTAGAAGCCGAGCGCCCTGCAGCACCCTTCGAGCCAGTCGGCGGTGGTTTGCGCTGGCGTTGCCCAGGCAAACGCGTAGCCCGAGGCGCCCATGGCCGCCACGAAGATGTTGGCCTTGCCCCCACCTGACAGCGCAATGGTGGGGCCGGCATAGTCGATGAAGAGCTTGTCGCCAGCGCGGTGCACCTGGCGCATCGAGCGCTTGAGCGTCCTGGCAAAGCGGCGGTAGCTCTCGCAGAACTGAGAGTATCGGTAAGGCTTGACCTCGCCGTCCTCGGCCCATTGGCCGCAGTATTCCTCCCACAGCAGCATCAACGTGACGCCTTTGCCTCGCAGCTCCACGTGGACCTGGCCGTAGTCGGGCGGGGCGTAGACGACCGGGCTTCTTGCCGGGCCCAGCAGTTGGCGCTCCAGCGCTCCTTCGTCCATGGCCGCGATGGCTGGCCAATCAAGCCCGGCAGTGCTGGCGAGCTTGACGTATTTGGAGATGACGCCTTTGGAGAGCTGAAGCGACGCGGCAATCTGCTCGTAGGGCAGCTTGGCGTCCAGGGTCAAACGGAGTATTTCCTTGATCTTGCGCATGGTGATCTTTCGGGCGGGCATCTGGCTTCCTGCAATTAAATGCAGTGAGGCTACCTACCCGCCAGGGTGGTCTTGACTTGCGCAACTTCACTTTCAACCCAGGCCAGAGCCGCGTTCACGATGACTGGAATCGCTGTTCACGCCAGCGGAATCAGCGTTCACGCGCCCGGAATCGGTCCCCGCGAGCTACTCATTCCAGCGTTCACGTTCACTGGAATGGCTGTTCACGTTCGCCCGGAATACCCATCATTCCACTGAATTCCAGGACCAGGCCCTGAGCAAAGCCAGGCAACGCGGCACGCGCAGCGTGCAGGACGTTGCCGATGAATTGAATATGCCGGTAGGCACGTTGAGAAAATGGATCAGCAAGTCCAACCGAAAGCATGAAGTCGGTAGCCCCGCAGCGCAACTGCCTGACGACTTACCGGCCCAATCCTGGGGCCCTGCCCAGCGCTTGCTTGCGCTGAACCAGACGCATCCCATGACGCCGACACAGCTGCATGCCTGGTGCCGGGAGAAGGGGTTGTTTGAGCACCAGCTGAAGGCCTGGGGTGAAGCGTTCTGCAATGCCACAGCGTCTGAGTCGCGCGAAGCCAGGACAGCGTTGCGTGAGCTGCAGGTCAAACACGAGGGGCTGCAGCGTGAACTGCGTCGAAAAGAGAAAGCGCTGGCGGAAGCCGCAGCTTTGCTGGTGTTGCAAAAAAAGTTCCAGGCCCTGTGGGAGGACGAGGAGAAATGACCACTTGCCAACAGCGTCAGATCCTGCTGGCGCTGATCCGACAGTCCTGCGACAGTGGCGCACGTTTGCAAAAGGCCTGCGCGCTGATTGGGCTGGATGCGCGTACTGTTCAACGCTGGCGACGCCCGGAGAACCAGGAGGGTGACCTCAGAGTCGGCGATAAACGCCGCATCACGGTGCCGCCCAACAAGTTCAGTGAGGCGGAACGACAAGCTGCGCTGGCGGTGGTCAACAGCGATGAGTTCAAGGATCTGCCACCAAGCCAGATTGTGCCGCGCCTGGCTGACCAGGGCCTGTATGTGGGCAGCGAGTCGACCCTGTACCGACTGCTGCGTGAAGCCGGCCAGTTGACGCACCGCCGCCTGGAGCGGGTGGCACAAAAACGCAGCAAGCCACGCGCACTGGTAGCCACCGGGCCCGATCAGATTTATTGCTGGGACATCAGCTACTTGCCCACCGAGGTGCGCGGCATCTACTTCTACCTTTACCTGTTCGTGGATCTGTTTAGCCGCAGGATCGTGGGCTGGCAGGTCTATGACTGTGAGAGTGCTGAGTTGGCCAGCGGGCTGCTCCAGGCCATCTGCGAGCGCCAGGGCATCGCGCCAAATCAGCTCACCGTTCACTCGGACAACGGCTCGCCGATGAGAGGGGAAACGATGCTCGCCACCATGCAGCGCCTGGGCGTGGCTGCGTCTCGCAGCCGACCGGCGGTCAGTAACGACAATCCTTACTCGGAGGCTTTGTTCAGGACACTGAAGTACCGGCCTGAACTGCCCGTCAAACCGTTTAACGGCCTGCTACAGGCGCGGCGCTGGGCGACAGAGCTGGTGCACTGGTACAACCACGAGCATCGGCACAGCGCCATTGGCTTCGTGACGCCTGCCCAAAGGCACATGCAAATCGATCAAGCCCTTCTAGATGACCGCGCCAAAGTGTATGCCGCAGCGCGCAATGCCAACCCAAACCGCTGGTCCGGCCCAGCCCGCAATTGGACCCGAATCACAGAAGTGCACCTCAATCCGCAAACACAACAAAACCAGAATCAACCAACTCAACTTATCGCCTGAGCATCAAACTTTTTGCGACAACTACCTTGACATCCACCGCCACCGGCACGAAGCCCAGTTGCTGCGCCAACTCGCGCGTGGCGTCGCCCTCATAGGCGCTGTCTATGAGCAAAGCCACTTTGCCCGCCTCCTGCGGCCCGCCCATAGCCTCAATCAGCCTGCGTCCTTCAGGCGCATCGCCGGCTTGGCCCGGCGTCAAACTCCAGGTCACAACGTCGCAGGTACCCGCGGCAACCAGATGAAGTTTGGTAGTCCAGCCGCCCCGGCTCTTGCCGATGGCTTGGGGAGCGTTTTTTTTAGCGCTCCGGTCCCGTCCGGATGCACTTTGATGATCGTAGAGTCCAGGCTCACCGCCTCGATGCGCACGCGCATCAGGCGCTCGCGCTGCAGCCGCTCAAATACCGCGTCGAGCACGCCGGCTTTGGCCCAGCGGCTCATGCGCGTGTAGATGGTGTGCCAACAGCCGTAGTGGCTCGGCAGCGCGCGCCACTTACAGCCATTGGCCGCGACGCAAAAGATGGCATTGAGCACCTGCAAGTTCTCCAGCAAGACGTTGCCGCGCTGACGCGGCAACAAAGGGGCGATCAGTTCGAATTGCTCACGGGTCAGTTGCATCCTGGCAGTTTCTCAGCAACACCTCAGTCTGTCAAATTTGAGTTAACAGACCTTAGTCAGTAATGCGACAGAATCGACGTCTGTCCTGTCTGGGGTGAAATCCAGCGACGGTTAGGCCGCTCGGTTGAAATGCTTTGTTTTTATGGAGATTTAAAGATAGTTGCTGGTGGCATAGGTTGATACCGCGGCCTGCCTTTCTTTTCGGTAGGCATTTTTGGTGGCGATCTTTCCGTCACGGAAGGTGAATACATCCACCATGCGGGCATGCACGCGCAAGCCATCAGCCTTGGTGCCGCAAAAGGTGGACTCGGACACACCACGGTTGCCACAGACAAAATGGTCACCGTCCAGCCAAGCTGCATTCGGAAAGGTCTTCCAGGCTAGCTCGAAGCCTTCTCGGACCTCTTTGCGGCCATTGAAAGTGCGGCCGAGGATATCGGGGCCGGCAGTGCCATGAAATGTGCATTCGTCTGCCATGAAGCCCATTAATGCTTCGATGTCATGGCGATTCCATGCAGCTGCGAAATCCTGCAGCAGTTGTACGTCAACAGTATTTTCTTTCAGAGTCATGTTTTTTCCTTAAGTTGGCGTAGGTCGATGTTGAAGCTGGTTTCAAGCAAAGTCCAGCACTCAGTGCTGACTGAAATAGTAGCGAGCACCTGGCTAGCTTGATAGAACCACAAAGGGCCAATCGTTGAGACCAGAGATCAGGGGAAACCCTTTAGGCTATTACTGCGTTTCAGCCTGTTCCTGTCAGCAAAGTGCAAAGTATGGGTTCCAGCAGCCCTTTGCCGCGCCGCCGGACGTTATGCACAAATTCAAAGAAGCTCAGGTACAAAGGCAAATTTTCCTGAGTGCGTGTTTTAAAAGTTTCCATGCAATCGCCGCAGCATCAAATTGATTATGGCGATATGCACAAACGCCTCGGATGTATCGGTGCGAACTTCATAGTCTTTGCTGAGTCGGCGATACCGGTAAAGCCAGGCGAATGTGCGCTCGACAACCCAGCGTTTGGGGAGCAGTTCAAAGCCCGTGGCGTTGTCCGAGCGAAGTATCACGTTAAACGCAAAACGAAACCGCGCAGCAACCCAGTCCAGCAATTTGCCACGATAGCCGCCATCGACCCAGATGCAACGCAGCCTCTTGCAGCTGCCGCCCAAGGCCATGCACAACAATTTGGCGCCGTCACGGTCTTGCACCGAAGCGGGCGTGACCACGATGGCCATCAGCAGTCCCATGGTATCGACCAAAATGTGCCGCTTGCGCCCTTGAATATGTTTGCCCGCGTCATACCCTTTCGGGCCAGCCAGAGCCGTTGTCTTGACGCTTTGACTGTCAATGATGCCCGCAGTGGGGTGTTTGTGTCTGCCCGCCTTGCGCCGGACAGCAGCGCGCAGCGTGTCGTGTATGCGCTGCCAGATACCCTGCTTTTTCCACTGGCAAAAATAGCCATACACCGTTTCCCACGCAGGAAAGCATTTGGGCAGCAAGCGCCAAGCGCAACCGGCACGAGCAATGTACAAAATAGCATTGAGCACCCGGCGCAAGTCAGTTTTTCGCGGGCAGCCTCCAGGCTTGGCTGGCGGCAACAGGGGCTTGACGTCACCCCACGCCGGGTCTCTCAAATTGGTCGGGTACCTCTTGGCCCGCGGCTGTTTAGTGCTTCGTTTCTTTGCCATACCAAAAAATCGCCAAATTTACCCGAAGCGATGTCATCACCATTGACTCGGGGACTTTTAAAACACGCACTGAGGAAATCCCATGATGGGGACGTAACAAGGAGCGCAGCAGGGACCAAAAACCCTCCATCGTGTTCGCAGGCACCTCGTAAAAGCCGTCCTCGTCCTCATGCCTCGCATAATCGCCCCGACTATGGTGGACCGTCTTGTGACAATAGCCCTATTCATGCAGCTTAACGTAGATGTCGTATTCGTCGGTGTAAACCTGCTTGCCCAAGTCGATAAACTTGGCGATCAACGGGGAATGGTCTTTCGCCGTACGTTTTCCAGCCTCCATATCGCCAGCCGCCCGCCGCGCTCGATCATGCCGAAGATAGGTGGCTTTTCTTTCTCCAGCGTTCCTCGACCTGGAACTCCCTTGAGCATGCAGCAGCACGCTGGCCGCCATTTTTTTTGACCGCCTTGGGGTAGCCTTTGTGACCGGCCACCACATAGACCTCATCGCACTCGATGTTCCCCTACAATAAATCTGGCTGCGACTGGCTGGCAAGGATGCCCTTTCGCAACTGCTCTGCCATGCACTGCACTGCACGTTGTCTTCATTCAAGTTCAATTCGTGGCCAATCTGGCGATAAAGCAACTTCTTTTCTGTAAATTTCCGAGATTCGGTCTTGGGTACTGGTGATTGGCAATGCTCAGGGCTTCATGGAGAGGTAGATTTTTGCGGTCATCCACTCCTCGTCTTGTTCGGCCAGCAAGGCGCTGATTAAGCGCAGGCAGCTGGCCGAGTTAGGAAACAACGTGGCGACACGGGTACGCCGCTTGAGCTCCTTGTTCAAACGCTCCAGGCCGTTGGTCGTGCGCATGCGCACCCGATGGGCCTCGGGCAAGTCGAAGACGGCAAAACCCTCCGGCAGGTTTTTCTCGGCCCAGGCGGCCAGTTGCGGGTGGCTGACTTGCCAGTCTTTGAGCGCCGCGTTGAGCAGTCGCTGTGCCTCAATGGCATCGCTCGCATTGAAGATGCCGCGTATTTGGCGCGCTACCGGCGTGCGCTGGTCCAGCCGGCTGACGTAGCCCTGTGCGTTGTGTTGGAGGTGAAACTGGCAGCGCTGCCAGGGCACACCGGGAAACATCGCCTTGCGCGCGGCCTTCAAACCGGCATGGTCGTCACTGGCGAGAAACTTGACCCCGCGCAGGCCGCGCTCAATCAGGCTGTCTAGACAAGGCCCGCCAATGCACCTCAGCTTCTGACAGCGCCACCGACACGCCCAACACCCGGCGGTGGCCTGAAGCCGTCACGCCGATGGCCACCAAAACCGCACAATCGACTACCCGGCCGGCCTCGCGCACGCGCTCATAACGCGCATCCAAAATCACGTACGGTGTCTCATCCAGGGGCCGGGTACGCCAGGCGTGCAAGCCCGTGTCCAGCAGCGCTGTGCAACGGCTGATTTGCGTGCTGGAGATGCTCACCTCGGGCCCCACCAGCTTTTGCAACACTTCGATGACTTTTCGGGTGGAGACGCCCTGCACATACATCTCGGCAAGCGCCAGATTCATGGCTTGCTCCGAGCGACTGCCGCGCTCCAGGGCGCTGGGATAGAACCCGCCAGAGCGCACTTGCGGCACTTCGAAGGTGACTTCGCCCATGCGGGTCAAAACAGTCTTGTCCTTGTAGCCGTTGGCGTAATCGACCCGCTGGGCCGAGCGCTCGTACGGCGTGGCCTGAAGGTGCTGGGCCCGCTCAATGCGGGAGGCTTCATTGACCAGGATGCGCAAGGCTTCACCGGCGCCGTCCAGGCCATTGGCGAGCAGGCAGGCGTAGGCTTCATGCAGCGGGTGGCAGCTAGCATCGAGTTGGGTTCGTTGGGCCATGGAAATACGTTCTTTCTATGTCGGTCCAGGCTTGCCAGTCTGTGCCATCGGGGGGGGGGCCTCCGGCGGCCTGGCAGGGGCCTGATTGAAAAATCCCAAAACCAGAAACTTCCAAACAGGTTCAGTTTCAATGGTCGGGGAAATTACAGAACGAATGTTGCACTACCAATCTGGCGATTTGAGAGATTCAAGCCCATCAGGTAAAGATAGCCTGTACAAACCTGTAGCGATTGATGGCGTCCGGCAAAGATGGTGCCGCTCAGGGTGTCAAAGTGGCGCCCGCAGCAGTTACAACGATAATCCTGGCGCTGTTGCGGCCTGGCATCTATGCCTTGTTTGGTCACACCGGACGAGCCACAATGTGGACACTTGACGCTTTCAGGCCAACGTAATCCGCGCAGCGAGTCGTAGCACTTGGCATCATCGAGCAACTTTGTAAATGAGATCACCATCTTCTGCTTGCAAAGCCCAGGTATCCTGCGCTCAGCCCGACACAACATGCCGCTTTTCTTTGCCTCACAATTAGCAAAAGGCTGAAACGCAGGAAAAGCCCTTTTTTAAATGAAAAATCCTGAAGCCAGCAGGCAAAGCCAACACGCTGGCCGGTTTTCAACATGTGGTGCTCGCGATCAGCATGCGGCCATGCGAGCCTGAAGTTACCTGGTTGACGCACACCAAGGTGCTGGGCTACACCACAGCAACCGCCGCGCCGCAGGTCTTGAACCGGCGCATTGGCATCATCGGTGCATGTGGCATTGATTTTGACGTGGCCGAGCTGCTAAGCGGGCCCACTGGCCATGCAAGCGATCCAGTCAATGCTTTTGTGAATGAATGGGATAGACCGGCGACTCGCAAGTTGGGGTGGGCTGCGCCCTGTGGTGCAGGCCGGCTCGCCGCGCGTAGTGTGGCCGCAGCTTACCGTGCGACAACGATTGGATACGCCGCACCCTGCTGAAGCGGCACGTCGTGCAGCTGCTGGACTTACGTGGAGGTGCACAACGAGCGAGCACAGATGCGCATTGACGGCCTGCCGCATTATCTGCAGGTCAACCACATTGTGTTGTGTGGGTCAGGAACCCGAGCGTGCGCTGCTGGAGCCCCTGTGCGCGCGGCGTTGCAGTCACGCCTGTTAGGCGGGGCCGACGAAGCCATCGAGCTGGACGCGTGCCACGCCATCGAGCAGGGCATGCGGGTGGCGCTCGCCCTTTTCGGATGGTAGACGAAGGCCGAAGTGGCCTCATTGCCCGACATCCGAATCTAGCCGTGGAGCGCCATCTCCAGCTTCAGACGCAGGTATTCTATATAAGACATGCTGTATTTTCAAGTTTGTCGTCGAGTACAGCAATCGGGATATCAGCTCCCAAGATTCGGGGCTCAAACACAACGTGCTATTTTTCTGCGCCGGACGCCTTTGACACGTAATGGGCCAGCGCGTCGATCTCAGCAGCCGACAGGCTGGCCTTGAAGGACGGCATGGCGCCCAGACCATCGTACAGTGCCTTGCTCACCCGCGCCGAATCGGGTTTCAGCTCATCCAGAATCGGCCCCACCGTACCTTTGCTGCCCGCATCTTTCAAGGTGTGGCACACGGCGCACGCCGGCACGGCGGTGGTGAACAGCTTTTTACCCAAGGCCATTTTTTCCGCATCGTCCGCAGCGAAGGCCCCCTGGCAGGCCAGTGCGATGGCCAGCGCGAACGACACCCGCAGCCGGGCAGGCCACGGTGCAGAAAAAAACGTCAGGCCTTTGCCATTGCCAATGCCAGCCTCGCAGTGCTTCGAGTTGTTGAAGGCTTTCATGCCACGGTCACCTTCACCGCATGGTCTGCCCAGCTGGTGTTGTTGTAGCCGCTCTGGTTTTCGACTCGTTGCTCGGGCTGCACGTTGCCTGCCATGTCGGTAGCGCGGCTGGTGACAAGGTAGCTGCCAGGTGAAAAATGCGCGGGCAGGACGAACTGGCGCCATGCGTACTTGCCCAGGTCGGGCCCGACCAGACGGGCTTTTTGCCAGTTTTTACCGCCATCGATCGACACTTCGACCCCCTTGACAGCCTGCAGTCCGCCAAACGCCACGCCGTGGATCTGCATCCAGCCTTCCCGGAGCGGGCCGCTTTCCGGGTGGGGCGAATTGACCCATGACTTGACTGTCATTTCCTGCACCGACGGCTGGCTGGGGTCGCCCTTGCCGCCGGGCGGGGTAATGCGGTAGCCGTGCGACATGATGTTGGCATCGCTTTCCTGCGCCGTGAAGGCCAGCTGCTTGATGTACTTGATGCTGTTGACGCCGGTGTAGCCGGGCACGATCAGGCGCAGCGGGCCGCCATGCGCCAGCGACACCGGCTCGCCGTTCATTTCCCAGGCCAGCAGCGCATCGCCCATGGCCGACGCGGGCACCGAGCGTTCGACCATGATGGTTTTCGGATCGATGCCTTCGGGCAGCTTTTCGCCGCCGGTGCCCGTCATGAAGCGCATGCCGGGACTGAGGCCGCCCAGCGCCTCGACCACCGCACGCACCGGCACGCCGCTCCAGACGACGCAGCCTGCGGCACCCACCGTCCAGGGGGTGCCGCTGGGTTTGCTGGGAAAAAAGCCCCGCCCGTTGCCCGAGCATTGCAGCACCATGGCGACGGTTTCAAGCCCCATCGACCTGAGATCGCGCACGGTCAGCTTGCGCGGGCGCTGCACGCCCTGCAGCGTGATTTTCCAGGCGTCGCGGTCGGCCACGATGGAGGCATCCGGCGCAGGCAGGTTGTTGCGCAGGTACAGCTGGTCGGCGGGGGTGATGATGCTGGTGCCGAAGGCGCTGCGTTTGGTTTCGACGGTCGTGCTGCTGTGCACAATGACGCTGGCCGGGTTTTTCCAGCTGGCACTGGCAGGCAGCGGCCTGGCGGCGGGGGCCTGGGCCGTGGCACTGCGGGTCCAGGTGGCCATTCCGATGGCGGCCAGTGCGCTGGCGCTGCTGGCCAGCAGGTGGCGGCGTGGCAAAGAGGCGGGAATATCAATCATGGTTTTCTCCATTGAGTTGGTCAAAGTGAACTTTGGTGAACTGAAGAGGCTATACAAAGGATCTCATCCTTGGAACGTCCACCTACACCTATATGCCGGTAAATCGTTCAGGCGCGCAGCAGAATAACGGTCAGCACAAAGCCGCCCATCCACAAGGTCTCGATCAGCAGCAGGGCAAAAGGCCGCCAACCAGCGCGGGCCAGTTGCATAAATGACGTCTTCACTCCCAGGGCCGAGATGGCCATCACCAAGCAGATGCGAGACAGGTCGTTCAAACCGGTCTGTACGACGGCGGGTACGCCGCCCAGCGAGTTAAGTATGACCAGGGCCACAAAAAGCCATAGGAACCACGGCACTAGCGGCTGCTTTTTGGCATGAGTGCCGTCGGACAGCTGCTCGCGCTGCTTCTTGAACACGCTGGAAACGATGACCACCACAACGGCCAGCATCGCGACGCGAAACAGCTTGACGATGGTTGCGTACTCGGCGGTTTGCGGGTTCACCATGAAACCGGCCCCCACCACCTGAGCCACGTCGTGAATCGTGCCGCCCAGGAACAAGCCGGCTAGCTCAGGCGGAAGGCCCAGCGCCTTGACGATCAGCGGATACACCACCATGGCAATCGTGGACAACACGGTCACGGTTACCACCACCATTAGCGTGGAGCGGTCACTTTCCTTGGTGCGTGGCAACACGGCTGATATCGCCAGCGCGGCCGATGCGCCGCAAATGGCCACCGCCCCGCCCGACAACACGCCCTCGGCGCGGGTCAATCCGAAACGTTTGCCCAGCAGGGTGCCGAACAGCAGCGTCGACACCACCGCGACCACAACAATCGCCGCCGTTTCCCAGCCTAGGCCAGCAATCTGCGAGGCGGTGATGCGCGCGCCGAGCAGGCCCACACCAAGGCGCAGCACACCACGCGCGCTGAACTCGATGCCTGGCCGGGTCCTGGCTTCTTGGCTGAGGTAATGAAAAGCCACGCCGAAAAACAGCGCATACAGGAACTGCGGGCCGCCGTGCAGCGTAGAAACGGCAGTGGCGGCCAGGGCAATCAAGCCTGACAGGCCCATGCCGGGCAGCAGCAGCGTGACCTTGCGCCAGGGCGTGTCTGGGGACGCCTTCAGGGTATCGGACATCGCACTCATGCCGCACGCATCTTCGCGCCGGCCACGGGGCTCATCACTACCGCCAGCGCGCAGGAGGCGATGCGGCTGGCCACCGAGTCGGAGCGGCTGGTCAGCACGATGGGCACACGCATGCCGAGCACCAGCCCGGCGCATTCGGCGCCGGCCAGATAGACCAGCAGCTTGTAGGCCACATTGCCGGTTTCCAGGCCAGGCATCAGCAGCACATCGGGGCGGCCGGCCACGACGGAGACAATTCCCTTGTTGCGCGCCGACTCGGCCGAGATGGCGTTGTCAAGGGCCAGTGGGCCGTCGAGCACGCCGCCCGTGATCTGGCCGCGCTCGGCCATCTTGCACAGCGCGGCGGCGTCCAGCGTGCCGGGAATGGCGAGGTTGACGGTTTCCACCGCCGACAGGATGGCCACATGCGGCAGCTTGATGCCGATGGCACGCGCCAGGTCAATCGCGTTTTGCGCGATGTCGCGCTTTTCGGCCAGCGTGGGCGCGATGTTGACGACGCAGTCGGTCAGCAGCAGCGGCCGGCTGTAGCCGGGCACGTCCATGACAAACACATGGCTGGCCCGGCGCGAGCCGCGCAGTCCGGCGTCGCGCGAGACGGCAGCGCCCAGCAAGTCGTCGCTGTGCAGGCTGCCCTTCATCAGCACGGCAGCCTGACCTTCGCCGCACAGCGCGGCGGCCTTGGCGGCGGTGATGCGGGGGTTGTCGGGGGTGTCGTGCAGCTCGATGTTTGAAAGGTCCAGCCCTTGGGCATAGGCTACGGCCTGGATGCGGGCGGCGGGCCCGACCAGAACCGGCGTGATCAGGCCGGCCTGGTTCGCCTGCAAGGCGGCGCCCAGCGAGGACGCATCGCACGGATAGGCCACCGCGACCCGCACCGGGCCACGTGCCTTGGCCAGCTGCACCAGCACGTGCAGGTGCGGATGGGCGTTTTCAACCGGGGACTGCACGCTGCCGGCGCGGGGGGCAAGTTCGGAAATACTCATGGTTGTTGTCTCCACACAAGGTAAACAAAACCGCGCCGCATGGCCTGGAAACCATGCGGCGCGCTGGACGACTTACTTAAACGTAGTCCTTGTACTTCTCAAGCAGGCGCACCGGCTTGGCCAGGGCGTCGCGGCGGAACGGGTCGCCCAGTTCACGGGTGCACATGATCTCTATGACGCAGGTCTTGCCTTCGTCCATTTGCATGGCGATGGCCTTCTTGAGCGCCGGGCCGACGTCTTCCAGGCGGTCCACGATGATGGACTCGGCGCCCATGGCGGTGGCGATGCCGGCGAAGCTTTCACTTTCGAGTTCGCCCGCGACGAAGCGGCGGTTGTAAAAGTCGACCTGGTTCTTCTTCTCGGCGCCCCACTGGCGGTTGTGGAAGACCACGGCGGTGACCGGGATGTCGTGGCGCACGGCGGTCATGATCTCGACCATGCTCATGGCCCAGGCGCCGTCGCCGGCGTAGGCAATGGCGGGACGATCCATGGCGGCGAGCTTGGCACCGATGATGGTCGGCAGCGCGTAGCCGCAGTTGCCAAAGCTCATCGGGGCAAAGAAGCTGCGCGGCTCTTCAAACCGCAGGTAGCTGTTGGCCACCGAGTTGATATTGCCGATGTCGGTGGATACCATGGCGCGCGGTGGCATCGCCTTTTCGAGCTCGCGCAGAACCTGGCGGGGATGCAGGTACTCGCCGCCGCTGAAGGGAGTTTCCTTCTTGTTTTCTTCGATCATGTCCAGGCTGAACGCATCCTTTTCGTGCGTCCATTCGTCCAATTCCTTTTCCCAGGCATCCTTCTCGGCCTTGATCGTGGCGGCGCGCGCGGTCTTGGTGGCATCGCACACCAGGGTTATGCCGGCCAGGCGCTTGGTCAACTCAGCGGCTGCGGCTTTCGCGTCGCCACAGATGCCGACCGTGATCTTCTTGACCAGACCCAGGTTGGTATGGTCGGCCTCGACCTGAATGATCTTGGCGGTCTTGGGCCAGTAGTCCATGCCGTGCTGTGGCAGCGTGCCGAAGGGACCCATGCGTGAACCCAGCGCAATCACCACGTCAGCCTGGGCGATCAGCTTCATAGCGGCCTTGGAGCCCTGGTAGCCCAGCGGGCCGGCCCACAGCGGATGGCTGGCTGGGAAGGAGTCGTTGCGCAGGTAGCCGTTCACCACGGGGGCGCCCAGACGCTCGGCCAGCGCCTTGCATTCTTCCACTGCATTGCCCATCACCACGCCGCCGCCGGACAGGATGACCGGAAACTTGGCCGTGGCCAGCAGTTCGGCAGCCGCCGCCAGGGTTTCCTCGCCACCAGCACCGCGCTCGACGCGCATCGGCTTGGGAATCTCGCACTCAATCTCGCCGTAGAAGTAGTCGCGGGGAATGTTCAGCTGGGTCGGGCCGTTGTCAGACATGGCGCGGTCAAAGCAGCGGGCCGTGTATTCAGCCATGCGCTTGGGATGGGTGACATGACCCTGGTACTTGACGAACTCCTGGAACATGGGGAGCTGGTTGGCTTCCTGGAAGCCGCCCAGGCCGATGCCGGTTGTACCGGTTTCGGGGGTGATGATGACGACCGGACTGTGCGCCCAGAAAGCGGCGGCAATCGAGGTTACGCAGTTGCTGATGCCGGGGCCGTTCTGGCCGATCACCACGCCGTGGCGACCGCTGACGCGGGCATAGCCGTCGGCCATGTGGCCACCGCCCTGCTCGTGCACCACGGGAATCAGGCGGATGCCGGCGGGGGCGAAGATGTCCATCGCGTCCATGAAGGCGGAACCCATGATGCCGAACATCTCGGTCACGCCATTGGCGACCAGGGTTTCGACAAAGGCTTCCGACGGGGTCATCTTCTGGACGCCGGTGGTGAAGGCGGAGGTGGCAGGCTTGGGCTGGCTCATGGAAAGTCTCCTACAGTGAGGTTTTTAACTTTGTTAATCAAAAAATTGGTATGTTTAATTCCATTTATTTGGAATTGATCCGGATGTTAGGCAAATTTCTCTGACAGGTCAACAAAATTTTAAAAAATAGAATTTTTTCTATCATTTTTTTAAATTCAACTATCATTCACACATGGAAATCGTCAAAACACCCAAGGCCGACCTCGTGGAAATCAATGGCGATACCCCAGCGATGCGGCTGTTTTCGTTGCTGGAGGCCATTTCGACAAAAGACCAGCTGTTCTCACTGCAAGCGCTGACCGACGAGCTTCATATTCCAAAGCCTACGCTTCATCGCATGCTTCAGCAACTCGAAAGCGCCGGGCTGCTGGAGCGCAGCGCCGACGGACGGCACTACGGCACGGGCATGCGCCTGCGCCGGCTGGCGGAAAACCTGCTCCTCAATGACATACTTCACGGCGCGCGTCATGCGGTGCTGCGCCAGCTGGTCGACGAAATCGGCGAAAGTTGCAACCTGACCGCGCTGACCGGCAGCGAAGTGATCTACCTGGACCGGGTCGAGACTGCGGCTCCGCTGCGCTTTTACCTGCATCCGGGCTCGCGCGTGCCGGCCCACTGCTCTGCCAGCGGTAAGGTGTTCCTGTCGGAGATGACACCCTCACAGCGCCGGCGGCTGCTGGCCCATGCGCCGCTGGAGGCCTACACGCCCAAGACGCTTACCAAGATGGAGCACCTCGAAAAAGAGGTCAGGCAGATCAAGCGCCAGGGCTTTGCGCTGGACAACGAGGAGTTCCTGCCCGGCCTGCTGTGCGTGGCCGTGCAGGTGCCCAATGCCAGCGGCCGCTCCAACCTGTGCGTGGCTGTGCAGGCGCCCATCATGCGGCTGACGCTTGACAAGGCCCTGCAGCTGTTGCCGGCGCTGCAACGGGCGGCGGAGGCCCTGAGCAGCATAGAAGCCAGCGCCGCGCCCGCATCGGCCAGCGCATGAACCTGACTACCCTTGCCCCACCTGTTTTTGGAGAAAAAGGCCCATGACCGACCTTACTCATATCCGTCCTGACCGCATGATTTCCGTGCGCGAGGTTTTCGGCATCGACACCGAACTGCAGGTGCCTGCCTTCAGCGAAGCCGAAGACCATGTGCCCGACGTCGACCCTGCTTACCGCTTCAACCCGGACGTGACGCTGGCGCTGCTCGCCGGCTTCAGCCGCGATCGACGCGTGATGGTGCAGGGCCTGCATGGCACCGGCAAGTCGACCCACATCGAGCAGGTGGCGGCGCGGCTGAACTGGCCCTGCGTGCGCGTCAACCTCGACGGCCACATCAGCCGCCTGGACCTGGTCGGCAAGGACGCCGTGGTGTTGCGCGATGGCCAGCAGGTGACGGAGTTTCAGGAGGGCATCGTGCCCTGGGCGCTGCAGCGGCCGGTGGCGCTTATTTTTGACGAGTACGACGCAGGGAGACCCGACGTGATGTTCGTGATCCAGCGGCTGCTGGAGCGCGACGGCAAGTTCACGCTGATGGACCAGAACCGGGTGCTGCGCCCGCACCCCTTCTTTCGGCTGTTTGCCACCGCCAACACCGTCGGCCTGGGCAACCTGAGCGGCCTCTATCACGGCGCGCAGCGCCTGAACCATGCGCAAATCGACCGCTGGAACATCTTTGCCTCGCTGAACTACCTGCCGCGCGCCGAGGAAGTCGCCATCGTGCAGGCGCGGGTGCCGCATTTCGCCAATTCGGCAGGCCAGAAGCTGATCGAGGCCATGGTGGCGGTAGCCGACCTGACGCGCAAGGGCTTTGCGGCCGGCGACCTGTCAACGCTGATGTCGCCACGCACCGTGATCACATGGGCCGAGAACGCGGAGATCTTTCGCGACCCGGCGGTGGCGTTTCGCCTGTCCTTCCTGAACAAGTGCGACGAGGCCGAGCGCGCCATCGTGGCCGAGTACTTCCAGCGCTGCTTTGACCGGGAACTGGACGAATCCTACGCGCTTGGCGCTGGTGCTGGCGCGGCTACACCGTGACGCCCGCGCCTGCCGACGTCCAGGCCACCGCCAGGCAGCAGCAGCGGGTCGAGGAGCTGTGCGCGGCGGCTATTCGCGCAGTCAGCGGCAAAGCTGACCTGCATTTTCGCGGGCGGCGCCTGTACCGTGGCCACCAGGCGCTGCCGCTGTTTGCGCCGCACCTCAGCCCGTCGCTAGCAACCGACGACTTCGGCTCGTTTCGCGGCGCGGCGGACGGCATGGCGCTGCGCCTGGTGCATTCGGACGCCGACTTGCACCGCAGCCTTAGCCCGGTGGAGCCGTTGGCGCGCATGCTGTTCGAGCTGCTGGAGCAGCTGCGCTGCGAAGCCCTGGCGCCACCGGACATGCCCGGCCTGGTGCGCAACCTGAGGCACCGCCATGAACAGTGGTCAATGGCCTTTCACCACAGCGGCCTGACCGAAACGTCCAGCGGCATCTTGCTCTACACCGTGGCGCAGATTTGCCGTGCTCGCGTGACGGCCGAGCCGGTGCTGCACGCCACAGAGGATTTCATCGAGGCCACGCGCATGGCGCTAGCGCCCAAGCTGGGCCACAGCCTGGCCCGGCTGCGCCGCGCGCGCTTTGACCAGGCCGCTTACGCGCAGCATGCGCTGGCCATTGCCCACGCCGTGGCGGCCATGGTTCACAACACGCAGGAAGCCGGCGACGACCATCGCGACACGCCCGAAGAAGACCGGAACAAGCTGCCGCGCAATGCTTTTCGGCTGTGGACGGATTTTGAAGACGAGAACGCTGGCGACGGCATCGCTAAGCCAGCCTCGGGCAACAGCCGCGTGCGGGAGGAGTCCGAAGACGGCTACCGGGTGTTTACCAGGGCCTATGACCGCGAGGTCCGGGCAGCCGAACTGGTGCGCGCGGCTCTGCTGCGCGAATACCGCGAGCGGCTGGACAAGCGCATTGCCGGCCAGGGCATCCATGTGGCACGGCTGGCGCGGCAGCTCAAGGCCCTGCTGGCCGTGCCCACGCGCGAGGGCTGGGATGGCGGCCAGGAAGAAGGCCATATCGACGGCCGCCTGCTGGCGCAGCTGGTCGCATCGCCCACCGAGCGGCGACTGTTTCGCGTCGAACGGCACGAGCCGGTGGCCCATTGCCAAGTGAACTTCCTGATCGACTGCTCGGGCTCGATGCGCGAACACATCGAGTCGGTGGCCATGATCGTCGACGTGCTGGTGCGCGCGCTGGAGCAGGCCGATGTCGCCAGCGAGGTGCTGGGCTTTACCACCGGCGCGTGGAATGGCGGCCGCACCCGGCGCGACTGGCTCCGCGCCAGCCGGCCCGCGAACCCCGGACGCCTGAACGAGGTCTGCCACATGGTGTTCAAGGACGCCGACACGCCCTGGCGTCGCGCCCGGCCCGATATCGCCGCGCTACTCAAGGCCGACCTGTTTCGCGAAGGCATCGACGGCGAGGCCGTGGCCTGGGCCTGCCAGCGCATGCAGGGACGAGGCGAAGGCCGGCGCCTGCTGATCGTCATCTCCGACGGCTGCCCGATGGATGGCGCGACCCACCAGGCCAATGACATGCATTACCTCGACCACCATCTGCGTCAGGTGGTGACGCAATTGGAGCAGACCTGCCAAGCAGAGATTTTTGGCGTGGGCGTAGGGCTGGATTTGAGCCCCTACTACATCCGCAGCAAGGTGCTAGACCTGTCAAGCTCGGTCACCAACGAGGTGTTTCGCGACATTGTTGCGATGATCGCGGACCGCGGAAGGCGCTGAACACCCCGTGGGACACCCCGGATCTGTCCCGGTTGACAGGCCATGAAAGTCCATTTAGAATAATTTCTAAATATTAAAATATTGTTCCAAATATTAGAACAATGCTGATCAAAGAATTCATGGACTCCACCCTTGAATGGATGACACGCCAGCAGCGCGACTGCCGCGTGACCGACCTGGCCCAGGCCTTCGGCATGGCTCGCAGCAACGCGCACCGTACGCTCCAGACGCTGGTCGAGTGCGGCTGGGCGGTGCAGGACCCTGCTACCAGCGCCTACCGGACGAGCCTGCGTCTGTTCGAACTGGGCGCGCTCGTGGCCGAGGTGGCTGACATCGGCACCCTGCTGCGGCCCCACCTCGCGTCGCTGGCTCAGGCCACTGGCGAGACCATCCACCTCGCCACACTCGACGGTGCCGAGATCGTCTACCTCGACAAGTTCGACAGTCCGCTGCCGGTGGCCGCGTACTCGCGCGTCGGCGGTCGTGCCCCCGCGTACTGCGTGGCATCGGGCAAGGCCTTGCTCGCGGCAGCCCGGCTGGATGTGGCCGCACTGCGCCAACGCCTTGGCACCCTGGTCTCCCACACGCCTAATAGCATCACAGACATCGACACCTTGCATGCCGAACTGGAACGGACCCGTGCGCGCGGTTATGCCGAGAACCGCGAGGAATGGCGCCGCGGCGTCTGCGGCCTGGGGGCACCGGTCTTCAACGCGCGGGGCGACGCGGTCGCCGCACTGGGCATGAGCGTGCCCTCGATCCGCTTCGCGCGCACCCAGGCACGCGGTCTCGCCGAACAGGTCATGGCCTGTACGCGCGACGCCAGCGGCACGCTCGGCTACCGGGTCGGACCGGCGCCAGCGACGCGTCTACCGACGCCCACCACCAAAAGTAGGAGACTGGAATGAAGCTATTAAGCAACGAAAAACCAACCACTACGAAAAAGTCTATCCCCGAGATACACGTTGTCGGCACAGTCGGCTTGGAGGATCAACCCCTACTGGCAGCGCACCCGGAGTCTGTAATGCCCTCGGTGGACGTTGATGCGAGCACGCATCTGAGCGTCGATGACTTGCGGGGGCCGGCGTTGCTGCACCGGCGCACCGTGCTGGCGGGACTGGCCGGCGCTGGCACGGCGCTACTGGCGCCCCAACTGACCGGTTGTGCGGGCGCGGGTGTTGCGACCCGCAGCGCGACGCTGCCCGGCTCGATCGCCGAGGCCGCGCGCGGCCTGCGCGCGCGCAGCTACAGTTGCGAGGAGCTCACGCGTGCCTACCTGCGCGCCATCGACGAGCTGCAGCCGAGGCTGAACGCCTTCATCACCGTGACCGGCCAGCAAGCGCTCGACCAAGCGCGCCGCCTGGACGCGGAGCTGCGTGCCGGCAAGGACCGCGGGCCACTGCACGGTATTCCGATCGTCCACAAGGACCTCTACGACACCCAGGGTGTGCGCACCACCGTCGGCTCGGAGTTTTTCAAGGACCGCATCCCGAACGCCGACGCCACGGTGGTGACGCGCATGGCCCAGGCCGGCGTCGTCTCGCTGGGCAAGACGCACATGAACGAGTTCGCCGCAGGCATCTCGGGCACCAACGCATTCTTCGGCGACGCGCATAACCCCTGGGACTTGGCGCGCTCTCCGGGCGGTTCCTCCAGCGGCACCGGGGCGGCGATCGCCGCCGGGTTGTGCCTGGGCGGCACCGGCTCGGACACGGGCGGATCGATCCGCGTGCCGGCCAGCTGGAACAACATCACCGGCATCCGTCCCACGTTCGGCCGGGTGAGCCTGCGCGGCGTCTACCCACGCGCCTATAGCCTCGACGTGGCCGGCCCCCTGGGCCGCTCGGTGGCCGATGTGGCCATGTTGCTGCAAGCCATGGTGGGCCACGACCCCGCCTACAAGGATTCGATGAAGTCGCCGCACGAGGACTTCAGCAGGGATCTAAAGGCCGGCGTGCGCGGCGTGCGCATCGGCATCATCGAGAACTACACCTACCGCGATGTCGACGCCGACGTGGCACGGGCGGTGGAGGAGGCCAATCGCACGCTGGCCAAGCTGGGCGCCACGGTGGTTCCGGTACGCATCCCGATGCTCTCAGGGCCACTGGAGTACTCGGCGCTGTTCAATATCCTGCTCTACGAATTCAACCAGATCCTCGGCCCCGAGTACCGCGCGACCGAGAACAAAAAACTGTTTGGCCCGATCGTGCAGGGCAACATCGTCCGCGGCGAGAAGGTCTCGCGCGAGTTCTACGACAAGGCGCTGGCCGAGCGCGCGCAGCAGAAGGCGCAGTTCCGCGAGGTCTTCAAGCAAGTCGACGCGCTCGTCACGCCGACGCTGCCTACCGTGGCACCATTGCTCTCGGCCAGCGGCGAAACCTACGACCGCGGGCGGCAGTTCATGCTGCCCTTCAGTTGGGTCGGCGTGCCGTCGATCGCGGTGCCTTGCGGCTTCGACGGCCAGGGCCTGCCCATCGGCATGCAGATCGTCGGCGACGAGATGCGCGAGTCGCTGCTGCTGCGCATCGCTGCGGCGTACGAAAGCGCGACGGCGTTCCATAGCAGGCGAGCGCCGGTGCACACGACCGTGGTGCTTTGATCATTGCCGAGGTTGGTGGGCTGCGCTTCGGCGCAGCGCGCCTCAGGCGCCGGTTCCTCTTGAGCACCGTGTCGTTCACCGGACTGATCGCTGCCCACGCTCGCCGCTGAACGCGCCCCGATGCAGCCGAATCGCTCGGGGCAGAGACAGAGAGTTGACAGGACACCGACACCCATTTATGATATGTTTCATATATTCGAACATTATTCCAATATTTAGAATATTACTAACCACTGAACCCCATGGACTCCACCCTCGCCAAGGGCCTCGCCGCCCTAGAATGGATGACACGCCAGCAGCGCGACTGCCGCGTGACCGACCTGGCCCAGGCCTTCGGCATGGCTCGCAGCAACGCGCACCGTACGCTCCAGACGCTGGTCGAGTGCGGCTGGGCGGTGCAGGACCCTGCTACCAGCGCCTACCGGACGAGCCTGCGTCTGTTCGAACTGGGCGCGCTCGTGGCCGAGGTGGCTGACATCGGCACCCTGCTGCGGCCCCACCTCGCGTCGCTGGCTCAGGCCACTGGCGAGACCATCCACCTCGCCACACTCGACGGTGCCGAGATCGTCTACCTCGACAAGTTCGACAGTCCGCTGCCGGTGGCCGCGTACTCGCGCGTCGGCGGTCGTGCCCCGCGTACTGCGTGGCATCGGGCAAGGCCTTGCTCGCGGCAGCCCGGCTGGATGTGGCCGCACTGCGCCAACGCCTTGGCACCCTGGTCTCCCACACGCCTAATAGCATCACAGACATCGACACCTTGCATGCCGAACTGGAACGGACCCGTGCGCGCGGTTATGCCGAGAACCGCGAGGAATGGCGCCGCGGCGTCTGCGGCCTGGGGGCACCGGTCTTCAACGCGCGGGGCGACGCGGTCGCCGCACTGGGCATGAGCGTGCCCTCGATCCGCTTCGCGCGCACCCAGGCACGCGGTCTCGCCGAACAGGTCATGGCCTGTACGCGCGACGCCAGCGGCACGCTCGGCTACCGGGTCGGACCGGCGCCAGCGACGCGTCTACCGACGCCCACCACCAAAAGTAGGAGACTGGAATGAAGCTTTTCGCCCCCTGGCTGCGCACCGGCTTGCTGGCTGCCGCAGCGCTCGCAATACCTTTAGCCGCTCAGGCCCAGAATGCCGAGTATCCGGACAAACCGATCCGGCTCATCGTTCCCTATCCACCCGGTGGTGGCACCGACGTGATCGCGCGCATCGTGCAGGAGCGCTTTCAAGCACTGCTCGGGCAGCCCATCATCATCGAGAACCGCGGCGGTGCTGCTGGCTCCATCGGGACCGAGGTGGCGGCCAAGTCGGCGCCCAACGGCTACACCGTGCTCTTCACGCTGTCGTCGCACACCATCAACCCATCCATCTATCCGAAGCTGCCGTTCGACACCGCCAAGGACTTTGAGCCGGTTGGCATGGTTGCATCGCTGCCGCAGATCCTGGTCGCGAATATGCAGTTCCCCGCCAACACGGTGGCCGAGCTGATCACGCTGGCCAAGGCCAAGCCAGGGACGTTGTCGTTCGCGTCGGTGGGTAACGGCTCACCCGGCCACTTGGCCGGCGAACTGCTCAAGCTGCGCACCGGCACCCAGATGACGCACATTCCCTACCGAGGCGGCGGCCCTGCGGTCACCGACGTGATGGGCGGACAGGTGCCAATGCTGTGGGTGTCCATTCCCGCCGCCGCGCAGTTCGTGAAGTCCGGCAAACTCAAGGCGCTTGCGGTGTCAACGCAAAAGCGCAGCGCGGCTTTTCCGGACGTGCCGACCATGCAGGAAGCAGGCGTGCCCGACTTCGAGGTCGATTCCTGGTATGCGATGTTCGTGCCGGCGAAGACCCCGCGGCCGGTGATCGACAAGCTCAACCGCGTGATCAACACCGTGATGCGCGAGCCCAATATCCGCGACAAACTACTGGCCCAAGGCAGCGAAGGCGTCGGCGGCACGCCCGAAGAACTCGGCAAGGTGGTGAGTACCGAGCTGGCACGCTGGAGCAAACTCGCCAGGGAAGCCAACATCAAGGTCGACTGAGACCACGGCAAAAGCTGTATCCACGACACATCCTTATCCCGCACATGCAACATCCTATGAAAAATCCGACATTTCCCACGCAAGCTTCCGGCCCGATCGCCGAACTTGTCGCCCGCGCCCGCGTGGCCCAGCGCCTCTATGAAACCTGGTCGCAGGAACAGGTGGACACGGCGGTAGTCGCCGCAGGCTGGGCGATCATCGAGCCGGCGCGCAACCGCGAGCTGGCTGAGCTGGCCGTGGCCGACACCGGCGTCGGCAACGTCGAGGACAAGGTTCGCAAGAACCACCGCAAGACCCTCGGCCTGCTGCGCGACCTGCGCGGCGCGCGTTCGGTCGGCGTGATCGCCGAAGACCCGGCGCGCGGCCTGGTCGAGATCGCCAGGCCGGTCGGGGTGGTGTGCGCGATCACGCCCTCGACCAACCCCCGGCGCCACGCCGGCCAACAAGATCATCAATGCGCTCAAGGGGCGCAATGCCGTGATCGTGGCGCCCTCGCCCAAGGGCTGGTCGACCTGCGCGCGCCTGATCGAATTCATCCACGCACAGTTCGACCGCATCGGCGCGCCGCGCGACCTGGTCCAGTTGCTACCCTCCCCGGTCAACAAACAGTCTACGGCCGAGCTGATGACGTTGTGCGACCTGGTGGTGGTGACCGGCTCGCAGGCCAACGTGCGCGCGGCTTATGCGAGCGGCACGCCGGCTCTTCGGCGTGGGCGCGGGCAACGTGGCCGGCATTGTCGACGAGACGGCGGACGTGGCATTGGCAGCCGAGCGCATCGTGCGCTCGAAGACCTTCGACAACGCCACCAGCTGCTCGTCCGAGAACAGCGTGGTACTCGTGGACGCGGTGCGCGCGGCCACGCTCACAGCGCTCGAGGCACGCGGAGCGGTCATGCTCGACGTGGCGCAGAAGGAGGCGCTGCAGGCGCTGATGTGGCCGGAGGGCAAGCTGTCGGCTTCGGTGATCGGCCAGTCGGCCCGCATGATCGTGCAGCGCGCTGCGGCGCTGGACACCGGCAGGCCGCGACGCCTGGCTCGCGATCGCCGAGCGCGACCCGCGCATCTTGATGGTGGCCGAGGAAGGTGTAGGCCACGATTATCCCTTCTCGGGCGAGAAGCTGAGCCCGGTGCTGGCGATTTACACTGCGCGCGACTTCGCCGAGGCCGCGGCGACCGTTGAACGCATCTACGCCTACGAGGGGGCGGGTCATTCAGTTGGGCTGCACAGCACGGTGCCGGAGCGGGCGCTACAGCTGGGGCTGACGCTGCCGGTCTCACGGGTGATCGTCGACCAGGCGCACTGCATTGCCACGGGCGGCAGTTTCGACAACGGACTGCCGTTTTCGCTGTCGATGGGATGCGGGCACTTGGGGCAAAAACAATTTCTCGGAACAACATGAATTACCGCCACCTTCCTAAAACATCACACGCGTGTCGCGACCAATACCGGAGAAAATGCCGAGCGAGGAAGAGATCTTCGGAGCATTCTTCGCCAGGCACGGTGCAGAATGAGTGCGTCGGCTTCAACGGTCCATGACCTAATCGGGCAGCAGGCCGAACGCCAGCCGCTCGCGGTATTTGCCGTGTCTACACAGGATGATCGCCGCATCAGCTACGGCGAACTTGCACGCCGACTGCCGTGCGGTTGCCGCCCTGCTAGCCAGCCATGGGGCACGTCCCGGAGACACAGTTTCCGTGATCATGCCTAATGGACTGAGACACTTCGCGTATTGTTGGGAACGATGTACAGCGGACTGTGTGTGAATCCGGTCAACCTGCTTTCACAGCCTGAGCAGATGCGCTACGTTTTGGCGCATTCGGATTGCCGCGTGGTGTGCGTCGCGCCCGAATGGGAGCAACGAGTCAGCGGCATGCTGACCGATGTGGGTCGCCCGGTGGAGATCATCGTGATTGATCCCGACGCCGCCACATTACCGATGCAAGCAGATACCCTCTCGAGCGTGGATACGCCAGCGCCTGCCGCAAATGCAGTGGCCCTGTTGATGTACACCTCTGGCACCACTGGCACGCCCAAGGGCGTGATGCTGACCCAGCAAAACCTGGTCGCCATGCGCTTGCCGTCAGTCGTGAACACAAGCTGCGGCCTGAGGACCGGGTGCTCGCGGTACTGCCGCTCTATCACATCAACGCTTTCATGGTGACCATGCTCGCGCCGCTTGCGCACGGCGGTAGCCTGGCAATGGCACCTCGCTTTTCAAGCAGCCAGTTCTGGGAGCAGGCTGCGCAAACGCAATGCAGCTGGATCAATGTGGTGCCCACCATGATTCCTACCTGCTTGAGGGCGAACAGCTCCTCGCGAGAAAACGTTAATGATCCGCTTTTGCCGTTCGGCGTCGGCTGCGCTACCTCCAGAACACCATCGTGCTTTCGAAGAGAAGTTCGGGATTGGCATCATCGAAACTATGGGTCTCACCGAGACCGCTGCACCGGCGTTCTCCAACCCTCTCCACCCGAGTAAGCGCAAGCTCGGCGCCGTTGGTCGCGCGTCGGGTTGCGA